>NZ_JBQHWS010000013.1:0-53655 GCF_052063845.1 Blautia sp. HCP3S3_D9 | reverse complement strand
ACATTATAACGTTATGATCGAACACAAAGTGGTCGATTAACTTCCGGCCACTCGTAGCGCCAAGTGTCCACTGGCAAACGCACCAGTGGCCACTGACTGGCGCAAAATGCAGCTTAAAATGATTTTCCCAATTCTGAGCCGCTTTTTTCGTCAAAAAACCGCGTTTTAGTTTTCGACAACGTTTTCCGGTCCAATCCACATATAGAAAAGAGGTATACCAAGTTCCACGTTTTTTGTCCTTGTAAACAGCCATCCATTTCCTCCCTATTCTTTTTCTAGTACAGCGAAAATTAAGTTTCTGCTATATTGACGCAGGATGATTTCTTCAGCTGCAAGGCGGAGAAATGAGGCGTAGCGGTGGCTACGGCGATTGACGACAACGCCGCAGATGAAAAATCAGACAAGTCAATATAGCAGTTACTTAATTTTCGCTGTACTAGTAAGCCATAAAATCTTTCTTCAAAATATTTTCTGCTCACTCTTCCGGTAACTGTTAAATAACCTTTCTCTTTAAGCTCTGCATTCAATTCCTGAATTAGACTGTAGGCCTTTGATTTGGAAATACCAACTATCTCTTTAATTTCCTCTGCTGAAATAAATACATCTGTTTTATAGTAAGCGATGAATAACCCACCGTTTAGACAGTTTTCTTATTTCATGAGATAATTCTCTCATGGAGTGGCACTTCTATACATGTTCTATGTTACTTTACTATTCGGACCATTTTACTTCATATCCTTAGGGTCCTGTGTGAAAAAACACTCCAAATATTTTTAGGATTAGGAGTGATTTACTTTGAAAAGACATCCGCGCCGTTCTGATGAAGAATGGCTGAATATAATCCATGAGTGTCGTACCAGTGGCCTTTCGGATAAAACCTGGTGTGAAGAGCATCATATCCATCCAAGCAAGTTTTATTATCATATACGCCGCCTGCGGTCCAAGGCATGTGAGATCACAGAACGGGAGGATACAATTCCCCAAAAACAGGAGGTCGTTCCTGTTTCTTTTCCGGAACAGGAATTCTGTATTCCTCCAGCCAAAACAGCAGTTGTTGAGGAAATCCATCCTGATACAGTGATCACAGTCCGGATGAACGGGATCCGGCTTGATATCTCAAACAGGGCAGCCAGGGAAACGATAGCCAATACGATCTCTGCGTTGCAGGGATCATGTTAGGCGATATCTCCGGTGTGTCAAAGATCTACCTGATCACCGGCCGCACTGACATGAGAAAAAGTTTTGATGGTCTCATGGCGATCATCCGCGATACCTATGAGCTGGATCCATACGCCAACGCAGTTTATCTGTTCTGTGGAAGGGACAGCCGGAAGATCAAAGCCCTTTACTTCGACAAAACAGGGTTTGTCCTGATGCAGAAGAGGCTGGATGGCACCGGACGCTTCCAGTGGCCAAGAAATGCTTCCGAAGCAAGACTTCTTTCTCGGCAGGAATTCCGGTGGCTTATGGAAGGACTTTCCATCGACCAGCCAAAGGCGATCCGGGCAGGTGGACGGAAGAAAGATTTTTAGCCTTTGTGCAAAACAGAGAATTTATAAATTTTCAGTTATGTCTCGGATCAAAAGCAAAAATCACTTATCCACCACCCGCTTTCTATGGCTTTTATATTTGTGGATGTTCCCGCTTCAGGAACAACCCTGGTTATTTATCTGTGGATAACTTTCCTGAAAAAAAGCCAAACGGTATGATGGTCACACTTTCTGGTCTTTTTTCAGGAAAGTTATCCCCCGTCATAATGACGAACTGAAAATCCGGCTGGTTTGCGGGCATACTTCTTTTCCTTTATAATAAGGCTAAGAAATAAAAGGAAGGAAAAGCCAATGCCTGTAAATCCTGAGGATATGATCCAGCTGCTTATGAAAACGAACACGGAGCTGGAAGACCGTCTGAAAGAAAAGGACCAGACGATCTCTGACCTGCGTGCCACCGTTGAGGAACTCCGCACCACGGTGGCAGAGCTTAGAAGTACCATTGCGAACCTGAATGAAACCCTGGATGAGTTTAAGAGAAAGTTTTTTGGTACTTCCAGCGAAAAAGTGAAGAATAAACAATCCGGGGATCCGTCTGCACAGGATACAGATCCAGAGGAAGAAGCTGTTGTGGTAAAGGAACATACACGTGCCAGAAAAAAGAAATCTGTACGTGATGACCTGTATGCGCTGCTCCCCATCCGGGATATCAAATGTGATGTGCCGGAATCAGAACGTTTTTGTCCTGACTGTGATGCTCCTATGGAACATCTGGGGTATAAAACTGTCCGTGAAGAACTGAGGATCACCCCTGCGAAAGTAGAACGTGTCAGATATCTTCAGGAAACCATGGTCTGTCCTGTCTGCCGTGAGGAGGATGATACAACGATCAAGGCAGCCAAAACACCAACTGCACTGCTTCCCCATAGTCCTGCATCACCGGATATGGTGGCAATGGTCATGTATCAGAAAAGTGGCCTGTATCTTCCCTTCTACCGCCAGAAAAAAGACTGGTTCCAGAAAGGGGTCCCACTTCCAAGGGAGACAGCAGCACACTGGTATAACTATTGTGCGCTTGAATACCTTACTCCTGTATATGAGGCACTTCACCAGGAACTGTTACAGCGGGAAGTGATCCATGCAGATGAGGTGCCATGCCAGGTGCTTCATGAAGAAGGGCGGGAAGCCACCTCAAAATCCTATTTCTGGATCTATCTGAGTGGGACCGATGGACTTCCGGGGATCGTGCTTTATGATTACAGACCGGGAAGAAGCGGGGAAAATCCCATCGAGTTCCTGTCCGGATTCAGCGGAATACTGCACTGTGACGGTTACTCCGCATACGGAAGGATCGAGGATGTAATCCTGGTATGCTGTCTGGCCCACTGCCGCAGGAAATTTTATGAAGCTGTTCCTGCAGGACGCCGGAAAAAGCTGAAGCTCCTGGACATCAATTCAGAACAGGAACTGGAAGACCCTTCTTCCGGAACGTCAGATGACAGAAAACTCCTTCCGGCAGAGAAAGGAGTGGCCTTCTGCAACCGTCTGTTTTTTCTTGAACGCAGCTACAAGGAACTGCCGGCGGAGGAACGGAAACAGAAACGCCAGGAAAAAGAACCAGAAATATGGGATGAATTCTGGTCATGGCTGGGAACCCTTAACCCAACAGGAGGAAGTAAACTGGAAAAAGCAGTAAACTATGCCTTTAACCACAAAGAAACGCTGATGAACTATCTTCTGGATGGAAGATGTGAGATTTCCAACAACGCAGCGGAACGGAGGGCAAAATCTTACGCAACAGCCAGGAAAAACTTTCTGTTTCATGACACGGTTGACGGTGCAAATGCAAGTGCAGTCGTCATGAGCCTGATTGAAACAGCCAAAGCGAACCAACTGAACATTTATCAATACCTCTACACACTCTTGCTGTATATGCCGGACTACAAAAATGAGCCCGCAGGCATAAAACAGCTGATACCGTGGAGTGACTTCATAAAGGAAAACTGTTCAGGAATAACAGATACAGAAAAAATACTGCCAGAAAATCGAGGGGACCTTCCTATTTGAGGTCTCCTGGAAGTCGTACACGGGTGATTATTAATCGCTTACGTTTTATACATAACTTATCCTCCTCACTCTGTATTTGTTCTTTCAAAATACATATGGGATAAAATATTGTGTATTACTAAAGCAGTTATGAAATTTTTTGTTTTTTGGAAAAATAGATATATTTTCGGAATAAAAATATCCTTTTTGGATATAAGAAATTACTCAAAGATTTGTTTCATAAGATCTTTTGGCTACAAAAAGTGTATCAAAAGTGTATCACGAAAATAAAAAAAGTGCCCGAAACCCTTAATCTATAGGGTTTCGAGCAAAAAATGTGCTACTCAAACTCGCAAACAAATCCTTGTCACTATACATTTTTGTATGGGCATTATGGTTCTATCTGGTTTTATATGTGTTCCACTGTCCTAAGTCCATAGACTGTACTGAACGGTGTTATCAATTTGTTATCACAAACATGTTATCATTATCATAATAAACTTATATATCAAATTCCTTATTCATCGGACATCGTTTCATCCTTAGGATTAAGTTTTTGTAATCTTTCCTGCCTTAATGATTCATCTATAAGCTTTTGAATAAACGAAATCATACTATCAGAATTAATCACTACATCCAACATATTTTCCAATTCTTTCATTGAATCAATATAATATGTGTCATTCCGCTTCCCACTATATTCAATTGCTAACATCTCATTCAACACGATTGTTACAGGGTAAGAAATCGCCCCATAGTCTACAAACATCATCCTATATCTATAATGTTCCAATCCTTTTACAGTAAGAAAAACTTCGTATCTATGATTCTCCTTACTCTGCTCTCCTAGATCATCTTGTATATTAACTGTGACAGTTTCCGACTTTGCTTGAAGAGAACTCAATGTTGCTGCCAACCCAGTCTGTTTAGTATAAGAACATATCGGGCCACTATATTCTTCAATATTTCCTATCACATATCCTTGTGTTGCTTCCTCAATTTGAATTAATGATTTTTTTATAACATCCTCTGGTGTATACTTGTCGATCAATTCAAATGTAAATTTCGCTTTATCCATTTTCTATGCTCCTTTCACGCTTTCTTTCATCATTTATTTCACACATGATTGGAAAATGATCACTTATTTTCCGATTTGGATGCTTACTCTCGTCCACTAAATCAGAATAACTACAAGTTGTAATTATCTTTAAACTATCCCTATTAAATAGCGGTAATACGTCTTGACTCATAATTACTTGATCTAACATATACCACATTGGCGAATGAAGTTTAGATTGATTCACATAATACGTTCCTGGAGGATAAGAAAAATCTCCCATAAGATTCCACATTGGATTGTAGAATTTTCGATACTCAATTTCATTTACCGTCCTTGTAGATTTATCTGATATATTTAATGCTGGTAATCCATGAAAACCATTTGCATTTAAACAACCCCTTCCGTATGGCATTTCATTAATATCACCTATTACTATCGTCCGTTGTGATTGAATCTTATCTTCCATTTTATGTACATCATACATTATTCTCTGAATGATAGCTAATCTTTCATCACTATGATCCCCATACAAATCAGTACACAAATGTACACAACATAAAACAAAATCATCATCAATTATTTGAATTGAATAATATTTCTCTTGGATTCCTGACTTTATATTAGCATAGCTACTCCACACATCAATTCTCTCACACCCTAATGTATTACATTTAATCAAACGTTGATTGTTATCCCCAAACATTCTTTCCAATTCATCTATATTTGCATCATACTCTGAAAGTGCAAGAATATCTATATCATTATCGCAAACAAGACTTGCAATGTATGGATTAATATCCTTATTCTTATGTGTATTCCAAAATAGAATTCTCATTTTTCTTTTCCAAATTCCATATATTTATTATGTCCAATATTCTTATTCAAAAATTCTCGTAATATCCTGATACCGGTTGATTACTCGATAAATCTCTACATACTCCTTGCCTACTTTATAGATAATCACATAATCTTCCCATATCGCATATTTATAGTCTGTCCGAAAGCTGACTCGTTTGGAAAGATCTGACCCCATTCCCGGAAACAACTGAAGATTCTCAAATTTACCATAAATTTCCTTTATGGTTTTTGCAGCATTTTCCTCGTTGTCTTCAGCAATGTAATCCCGAATATTCTTCAGATCCTTTGCAACAATCGGGTTAATCCGCAGTTTTAACATCTTATTCCCCCATAAGTGCTTTCAGTTCATCCAGATTAAGCCAGCCTTCACCGTCTTTCACCGCTTCTTCGGCTTCCTGCAGCTTCATTAAGAGCTTCTTCTCTGCACGATCACGTTCAAAATCGTCTATATCCATGACTACAAATCGTCCCCTGCCATTCTTAGTAAGATATACAGGCTCACCTTTGCGGCAATTTTTCAGGACTTCATTATAATTTCTCAGATCAGATACTGGTAAAATATTTGCCATATTCTTTCAGCTCCTTCCTTGATTTCATATTGTTTCTGTTACCTATATTATACACAAAAAGCTGTAAAATTCAACGTGGATTTTTACAGCTTTATTCAAACTATGCTTTTTCTACCTAAAAGAAGCTGCCCACTACGGACAGCCTCTTCTCTATAATAAGATTTTCATTACTGATATATGTCCACCAATCCTGATTTTAACATAGAATCTGAAAACTGAAATGCTCCACCTTCACCGTTAAGATTAAGATACATATGATTCAGCTCATTCTCATTCACGATCCATGCCATATTCACCTGTTTACTCTCGCCTGGCATTAAGGAAGAAATATAATTTCCTCCATTTCCATAATCCTCAGATACACTGTAATATGTCATTTCCGCTGTATGTGCAACGCCATCCCAGATGACACGATCGCAGTCTTCACCAGAGAGTTCTGCCTGATTACAAATTTGATATATTCCATCTTCATGGTTCATTAACATTAAAGTACCAAGATAAAGCAAATGATTTATTTCTTCATCTGTCTTATTGGTATAAGTGACTGTCACATAAACGAGCTTTTGTTTCATGCTTTCTGTTTTTACAATCTCATCCACAGTATTAACACCATCACCAGACTTAATATAAGACAGCGTATTGTTTACTATTTTTCCATCTGCTCCGACTGCAGTCATCCATTCTTCCGGCACATTATTCTGACCAAGCATCTGCAGATCGTCTTCCACGTGAACCGAATCAACACAAACTGAAATATTATTATCTTCAATATAGTTGCCATCGCTGTCTTCACCATATGCTAACATATTAAATGTTTCACCAATCTGATGCATTGGCAATTTATTATCTGCAATGGAAGTCATCACTTCTTGTCCCGATGATTCCTCAGGGGATACCATTTCGCTCCACGTATACAAACCAGCTGTTTCAATCATTGTATCATTTTCAGTGATTACAAGGTTTTCAACCACTTTAATGGCATCCTCTTTTGAAATATCATCACCGATATAAACAGTAATTACACGATATACATCTGGGCAAAGGAGATAAATCCTTTGATTAAAAGACCCATCCTCTGCCAGGTCATTATATTTGAGGTATACACCTTCATAATTGCCAAAAGTTCTTTCCTCACAGTCAACAACATTCTTATCTTGCATTACTTTGCTCAAATCATCCTCGTCTAAAAGCACAGATGCAAAGCTGAATCCTCCGGTTCGATCATGCTCAGGATATTCCAAATGTAATTCATCAATCCATTCCATACCTTCTGGAATATATCCTGCTGAGATATCTATATCATGAATTTTTTCAGGAAGATTAATTTTCCCTGTGCTGCCATCCGCCTTAATTCCAGTTACGATACTGTAGGCTCCTTGTTTTTCTAAAAACATATGATATAATTTGGTACCTGCATAGGCTATGGTCGATGTAGCCAATACACATACGGCTATTGCTGCAGCCACTCTGGCACCTGTCCATTTTTTCACTCTTCTTGTCTGAATATTAACCACCTTCGTGTCCTGAAGCTGTTTTTTCACTTCGCTTTGAATCATCGTGTGGATGAACTCCGGAGTTTCAGGAATATCTTTTTTCATATCTTCTAACCTCATACTGTCAACGCCTCACTTTCCTGTAAATTACGCTTAAGTTTTCCCCGTGCTCTGGCAAGCCTTTTTTGAACTGCTCCCTCGGTTATCTCAAGAATCTGCGCAATCTCTTTCATGTTGAAATCCTCAATATAGTACAGAATAACTGGCATTCGTAATTCTTCTTTCAAAGAATTTACGGCTCTGTACAAGTCGCTGTAGTCAGTTTTCTGATCTGCCTCAATTTCTGTCATTTCACTCATCCCTTCCAAAGAAACAAGTTTACTCGACTTTCTCAAAAGAGTATAACACTCATTGATCAATATACGAATCAACCATGTCTTGGCATATTTGTCATTTCTCAAAGTTCCAATCTTTGAAAATGCCTTAACAATCGTTTCCTGAATAGCATCCGCACAATCTTGATCGTTAATTAAAATTGTTTTGGCAGTAGAATACAATTGTCTCTCTGAATTGAGAATCAACGTTCCTAATTCCTCTTTGGTCATTTTAACACCACCTTCTTTAGCCGGCCGGCAATTTTCATTTACATAGATTAGACGTACAGTTTTTCAAAATATCCCCAAATAAACTTTATTTTTTTTAATAATAGAGGAAATAAATCTTTCCCCTCTGGTAATATTATACACCTGTCTTACTTCTTACCCATATACAATCTCTGTAAGCACCATTTCCTCTGCTGCAGTCCTTATTCCATTCATCTTTCTTACCCACAGCATCGGCTGTTCTGCTTTAAACAGTTCTGTAACTCCCTGTTTTTCTGCCATCTGTGCCACCAGAATATCCATCCGCTCATGCGCTTCCCGATCTACCCTGTTCAGATGTTTATTAAGCTTCCCTTCCAACATCAACATCTGATAGTACGGTTTTCCATGCTCCTTGAGATATGTTTTCCGGAGTATTCCATACTTCCCGTAATGTGCTTCTTCGTCCTCAGGCAATTCCAGATCCGGCAGATAATAATCCCCATACAACGTGTAACCCAGACCATTCTTTTCATCGTAAATATGCTTATCCATAGCGTCAATCCTCCTTATCTTGCGTCTCGGTCATGCGACCGCTTATTTTCTTTTCTTCTGTTTTTCTCAGCCATCTCTCTGCTTTTTTCGTTTTGAATGAGATATTTGGAACGTTCTTCTCCAACTGCACGTTTTAATCGTCGATAATCCTTATTTTCTTCCCACAGAACGGAATTTTCATTCAACAATTCCTGTTTCTGCTCCGCTAATGTATGATTGGAATTTTTCAACCTGTCATACTTATAAATGACCTGATCTAACTGCTCTTTTACTTGAATATATTTCAGGTATAAACCATATAACAGCTCTTTCAGATCACTGATTACCGGATATGCTTTTTTATCCCGGTAACTCTTAGCACTTTCCAGCATCCCAGCTTCTGGAAGTACCTCATCAACCGGTTTCGAGAATTCACCGGCATATTTCTGGAGCTCTTTTGCAATAGTTTTTGCTTTGTTCAGACTTTTCTCATATTTATCGGCAGCTGCTTTTGCCTGTTCTGCTTCCTTTTCTGCCTGGGCACGCTCTGCTTTCTTTTTCTGCAGCTCATCCCCAGTCTGCTTCAATTCCTCATGGAGATGATCTGCCAGTTCATGGCAAGCAGCCGTTTCCTTCTGCAGCTGTGCTTTCTGCTCTTCCAGAGCCGCCACTTCCTGCTCACGCTGTTCCTTTTTGAAGTTTAAGACATCCAGATGCTCCCGGTGTGTACCTTTTTGCTCCCAGATCATCCCATATCTTTCTGCGATCTTCGCCAGCTCTTGCTTCTCCGATTCCATCCACTGATTATATTCTGTATTTTCCCTACCCTTTCCGACAAAGTCTCTGGATGCCAGTGCCTGTTTCATGGATACCCTAGTATCCGGCCCACGTTTACTTCCAGTTACATACGGCACAAAATCAATATGAAGATGTGGTGTCGCCTCATCCATATGCAGATATATACCGAATACCCGGAACTGTGGGTTTCTCTTTTGAAAGTCTTTTGCAAAATCAAGCAATGCCAGTCTGGCAATCTGCCCTTCCCGACTTAAACATCCGGTATCATCTTTATTTCCAATCTGGAAGATTGCTTCGTGGAAAACTTTTTCCTGCTTCCCAGTTCGGATGTGCTCATAATAATCTTCAATTTTCCGGTCTTTCCTTTTCTGTTTTGCGTTGTACCGTTCAATTGCCTTATCAAACAATTCGTGGTAAACGTCCTTCACATTCTCTGACTGCAATACCACGTTTCGGATTGTCCGGGCAGCATCTACGTTTTCTGCAATAAATTTTCTCTCATTGTGGGCGATAGAACCTTTTCCAATCATACCGCTGATCGTCCTTTTCATTTCCACTATTCTCACCTCCCTCGCTTATAAAAATGCCGGATACGGCAAAAAGAAATCTGCGCCGGATACGGCGGTTTTGTTACTTTTGTCAAAAGTAACGCAAAAGCACTTTCGACAGCCGTACCGTCCATCAAAAGTACCCTTGCGCCCTGCCGGGGGCTATACCTCCCGTTGGTCGGTTTGCTTCTACGTTACGAATCTGCCTAATTTATTCTGGTATTCTCGCCCGTACATATTCCAGATCTCTGCAGTATGGTGTCCCTACCAGGTACCATTCCCTTGCTGGATTCATTTCTATTCTGGTCGGCACCCACTTATCATCTACCAGCACTTCCATGCATTCTCCGCAGTGAAATCCAGTATCAATCCACAAATCTAATGCTAATAAACCATATCTGCCATTACTGCTGTTATAACCTAATCTTCCTTCTCTCATTTTCACGTTCTCCCTTCATTCATCTTTATCGCAAGGATGCCCTGAAACGGGGCTCCCTTTCCGCAATGCCAAAAACTTACGTCCTCACATCTGCTGCTTTTCCTTGTCTGCCAACGATACAGGAGCGTGCCACGCCCCTGTCCTATCGCAGTCAGGAAAGAACTACCAACGGAATTCTTCCGGTATTCCATGCCTTTCCAGATATTCCTGCCGGGCTTTTTCCCGTTCCTCCTCCGTCGGGGCAGTTTTGGATCTCGTATATAATTCCCGTTCCACCATAACATTCATTTTCTGCTCCAATCCGTTTTTCACTTCTTCCGTGCAGCTATCATCGTCAAGCAGATGATACCGAAGCAGTTTCATAAATAATTCCTGTGGAATCTGTACATTCTTCATTTCTTGCTCCTTTCAAGGTGGCAAGATGCCCTGTTCTTAAGAAATGGTCATCTTGCCATCTTCTTTTTATTCTGACAGCATCCAGAACCATTGATTTCCACGTTTTACAGAATCGATCTCCAGTTCCAGTTTTGCATTTCGCAGTGTTTTCTTCTTAATCCCACGCTTTTCAGCTTCTTCTTCAATCTTTTTCTGAGCCATACCACCGTTAGCCAGTATCTCCAGCAAGAACTCTTTCGCTTTCCGACTTTTTTGCCCTCTGCTGTCAGCACTGAGCAGGTCATCTGCGCTGATGTCATATTCCCCTATCCATTCAAAACCCGTCTCCTTATCCAGACGGAATGCTATGGATTTTCCTTCCGGTGCAAGGGAACTTTTCACATGGCATACCACACGGATTTCCGGTTCATCCTTAATTCGCCCCACGATTAGCACGCTTCTGGCTGCCGCCTGAAAATCAATCGAACCCAATCCACGGTAAGAAGACTTGCCATTACTGTTTTTGTTCATATGCCCGATCAGAATGATTGCACAGTGATATTTCTCTGCAAGCACTGCCACGCGTTTCATCAGTGGGCGGATCTCATTTGCCCGGTGCATATCCACCTCTGCACCAAGAAAGCCTTGTATCGGGTCTAATACCACCAGACGGGCTTTTGTCTGGACAATAGCTTCCTCCAACCGAATATCCAGCATAGTAAGTGGCTGTTCCCGGTCATCAATGACCAGTACTCTGGAACAGTCTGCACCAGCTGCCAGAAGTCTCGGCTTAATCGTATCGCCCAGTCCATCCTCTGCAGTCTGGTAAATAACATTCACAGGCTCTATTGGACTTTCCGATAATTTCACATCAGAATCAGCAGCCGTTTCTGCTCTGTCCTTTACTTCTGCTGTATTTTCCTTCCTCGGAAGAATCTCCTCACCCTTTGTCAGCTTTGCAATGACCTGAAGCACCATCGTAGTCTTGCCTTCACCGGGATCTCCCTGAATAATCGTTACCTTCCCAAAAGGGATAAACGGGTAAAACAGCCATTTAATCAGCTCTACCTCCACCGTTTCCATATTGATCAGCTTCAGATCTGGCTCCATCCTTTTTGTTTCTGTTTTCTTTGTCTCTACTTTGTTCGTTTCCATCATTCCTCCTTATTTTCCCGTTGAAAGGAAGCGGGGATTTTGATAGAATACCCATAGAAAGATTTTGGATGAATATTCTACCAAATCCCTGCCTTTAGGTGTTTGCCGACACTTAAAGGCTTTTTCTATTCCTCCTTCATGCCATCCATCGTGATTGTGATCAGCCGGATCACTTCCAGTAAATCCTCCGGCACATTATCACCCTTTTTCAAACGTTTCAGCTCATTCAGAACCTTTGTAAGCTCATTCTTCAACGCTTTATACACTCTCGGATTTCCTGTCACTACAACCTCTTTTTCCTGCAATCTTCGGATAATATAATCCTGTTTGGTCAGACCGGACAATCTGACTGCTGTTTCCAGAAGTTCATCCTCCTCCGGTGATACCCGAAACGCTACCGTTTTATTTCTCCACCGCCCCTGTTTATCCAGACATTTAGTTGACATACGCAAGTCCTCCTTCCCTATCATTTGATTCTTCATTCATATTTTCTGCATCCAACTGATCTGCCATATCCTGCTGTACAGACGGAAACAAATGTGCATACCGGTAAGTAATTTTTTCCGCTGAATGACCAACCCTTTTCCCGATTGCCAGTGCAGTGTAACCCATGTTAATCAGCAAAGAGACATGTGTATCATGTTCTAAAGGATAATTCTAGGACACACAACAATTTACCAATACAACCGGCTTATCTGTAATAAAAACGAAAGGACGAAAAGCTATGAAACTTATATATGCTACATATAACCAGTACTGCAATAGTATAGATATAACCACTTTTGATAATATGCTTCTTCGCATAGATTGTAGTAAGGCGGAGGAAGGATTGAAGATCACACCAAATTCACAGTGCGCATTAAATGCTCTTGCGATTGATGAACCTATGGAGTATGCACGCTTAGTGTTGGATGGAGAAATGCAAGCTTGGATTGATGCAGAAGATAGTTTAGAAGTGTGGTAATTTTTCGGGCGGATTGCTATAGATTAGCAGTCCGCCTTTTTCAAAATCTTTACAAAAATATAAGTGGAATGTAAGAGATGTGCGTGGTACAATAGGAAGTGAAATTTGAAGTTAGTGGGGGAATTACAATGGGCAGAGGTTTAGTCAGACGAGTTCTGCTGGTTGCAGCATCAATACTTAATTGGATATTTTCAATAGGATATATAAGAGAAATATATAATGTAATGTTGGGCAAAAATTTAATCAAATATGTGGACAACATAAATATTGACGGTTCTGATTTTACACCATTAGCTAACCTTACAGTTGCGGGAGTAAACGGATTGACGATTTTTCTTGTGATAGGCTCAGCTGTATTGTTTGCGACGATATTTATTCTGATTTTCGCAATATTGCTTAGGGTAACAACAATCAGAAAGCAAGACATAGTTACGGAATCTGAGATAATATTTACCAAATGGTTAATTATTGTTTCTTCTGTTCTTGCCTTTATAGTCGGCATTTTGTCTGCGAACATAAAACTGATTGGGTGTGTCATAGGCTTGTCGTGGCAGCAACCGCTTTTCATGATGTTGATATACTATCTGCCCTTGAAGAATCGATTTAAGAAAGGAACGGAAATTGCTCATACGGAACTGTAAATTAACTTGCAGTCTTGTGGAGAGATTGAAAGTAACAGAAGATTTGAATTTGACGGAGGTATAGTAGATGAAAATAAAAAACCCTATGTTGGTAGTAACGGATATTAATAAGTCATTGGAATTTTATATAAAAGTTTTGGGGCTTCATGTAATTATGGATTTTGGTGCAAATAAGACTTTGACAGGTGGTTTGGCACTGCAAACACTTGAAACTTGGAATGAATTTATTGGTACAGACAACGTTTCATTCGGTAGTAATAGTTCTGAAGTATATTTTGAAGAGGATAACTTTGACAAATTTGCTGATAGACTGAAAAAGTATGATGTGGAATACGTCCATCCTATCAAGGAACATTCATGGGGACAGCGAGTGGTTAGAATTTATGACCCTGATAAACATATTATTGAGGTTGGCGAGAACATAAAAGTAGTTTGTAAACGTTTCTTGGATAGTGGCATGACACCAGAGCAAGTGGCAGAAAGAATGGATGTACCAATGAAATTCGTAAATGCTTGTATACGCTAAAGTTCAATTTATAGGAAAAGTAACTTTGAAGTTGGAGATGTGTAAGGATGATTGAGATATGTTCAAATTGTGGGAATTACGAATGGGACAAAGAAATAATTGAAAATAAACTTCGTTGCCCGAAATGCGGTGCGGAATGGGAGTTTAAATCCTTGCCGTTACTTATTCTGACAGGGTGCAGCGGAGTAGGCAAAACTACTACGGCGATTGAGATTATGAGGAGAAAAGTTGATTTTGTAGTATTGGATGCTGATATTTTCACAGGCTTTATAAACTGGGATGATGAGGAATCCTGTAATAAATGGGTTGAAATTATTGCTAATATTTCAAAGGATATTATACAGTCAGGGACACTGGTTTTGTGGACGATGGCGGGATGCCTTGACCGTTTTCCGAAAGTATACAACAGTCGGTATTTTAGTGAGATTATTTGTTTGGCGTTAGTTACGGATGAAGATTCTTTGAGACAACGTATGCAAGAGGGCAGAGGAATAACGGACGAGAACTGGATTAATAGTTCATGCGATTATAATCGTTATTTTATGGAACATACTCAGGTGGGGGATACCAAGTACGAGTTGCTGGATATATCAATGAAATCGCCCAAAGAAGTGGCTGATGATGTGATAAATTGGGTGCATGGAAAGGTTTTTGTGTAAAAACGAAATCAAGAGTTTGGACGAAAGCGATAGGTTAAGCAGATAATGGAATATTTATATTGTAAAGATGATAATTTTCAGGATTTTGCAAGTGGTCGGGTTCTTTATGGAGGAAAAGGAATACCGAATTTCCCGATTCGATTGTTGCTTGAAATTTACGGTCGGGCACTGGAGCGTTCGAATAAAAAAGAGGATTTAGTCATATATGACCCTTGTTGTGGGGGAGGCTATTCCCTTACAATTCTTGGATATTTTCAAAATAAGTATATCAGAAAAATATATGGTAGTGATATTGATGAAGATATGGTAGCTCATGCAAAGAAAAATATATCCTTACTTACTGATGTTGCTTTGAAAAAGAGAAAAGCAGAGATAGAGGAACTTTACAATTCTTATGGTAAGGAATCTCATAAGGAGGCATTAGATAGTTGCGATAAATTAAGCATTATGCTGGGGAATGATATATCGACAGAGATTTTCCAAGCGGATTGTACGATGCCTTTGCCGGAAATATTGCCTGATATAATTATTACGGATGTTCCATACGGAAATTTGGTGGAATGGGAACAAGGTAAGAATTCCATGGATGCTATGTTGGAACAGTTATGGAGAATTTCGCATGAAAATACAATTTTAGCTGTATGCATGGATAAAAAGCAGAAAATCAATTGTGAGAAATGGGAAAGGCTAGAAAAGCAAAACATTGGGAAACGAAAATTTGAAATTTACAAAAAGTAAGAATTTTGAAAAGCCTGACTATGTAAATGAGGCAATGGAAACTTTGAATTTGCGCTTCTATAAGGTGGAATGTGTTGACACAATAAATACAGTATGATAGTATTATCATTAGAAAAAAGGATGGCACATTTCGTGTAAGGTGAGGAAATGATTAATAGATAATTTAATTTAAGTAAGACACATATAGTTATTGAGCCTGTAGAAAATAGGTTTATTTTTGTGTACGCTTAAGTTGGATTATCGCAAGAGGCATTTCCTTTGCTTTTCCTTAGGGAAAGGAATAAAGGTCTATTTGGCGAGTCTATTTTTGCGTATGCAAAAAAGGCTCGTTTTTGTGTGTACAAAAATAATTGACTCGTGTTTCGAAAAGGAGGAACTTTATGTTACAGATAAAGAAATTAAATTTAACACATAAAAAAGACCTGAGAGTAATTCTTGATGATTTCAACCTTGTGCTAAATGATGGAGATAAAGCAGTTATCATTGGAGAAGAAGGGAACGGAAAATCAACATTAATGAAGTGGATATATGATCCATCGCTTATAGAAAACTATATAGAAGCGGATGGGGAAAGAGTAATGGGAAACGAACGTTTTGGTTACCTTCCGCAAGAGATGCCCGATGAAGATAAGAAAAAAACCGTATACGAGTATTTTTCTGAGGAAGAAATATTCTGGGAGAAAACGCCAAAAGAACTGTCTGTTACTGCAGGAAAATTTGGAATAAAAAATGATTTTTTCTACAGTAGTCAGATGATGGGGAGCCTTTCAGGAGGAGAAAAAGTCAAGGTACAACTCATGCGGCTTTTTATTCGCGATGTTTCTGTGCTATTGTTAGACGAACCTTCAAATGATATTGACATTGCGACGCTTACATTACTGGAAAAAACCATAAATGAATGGAAACATATTGTGCTTTTTATTTCACACGATGAAACATTGATAGAGCGTACCGCCAACATGGTAATACATATCGAGCAGATTAAGCGAAAAACAGAAGCGAGATATACCGTGGCCAAGCTTCCCTATAGAAACTATGTGGAGGAACGGCTTCATAAATTTGAACTTCAAGAACAGAGGGCACTATGTGACCGTAGGGAAAAAAAGATTCGAGATGAGAAATATCAAAGAGTGTCTCAGAGTGTGCAAAGCGCATTAGCAAATTGTTCCAGACAAGCGCCGTCGGTGGCAAAGAATTTGAAGGACAAAATGCACACAGTTAAGGCTATGGGGCGAAGATTTGAAAGAGAAGACGAAAATATGACGCAAATGCCGGAGCAGGAAGAAGCAATCTTTTTTAAATTAGGAGATAAAAACGCATACATTCCAACAGGGAAAACGGTCATAGAATATGAACTTTCAAAGCTAATGACTCCAGAAGGCGAAAGAATTTTGGCAGAAGGAATTTATTTGAAAATAAAAGGATCAGAGAAAATCTGTATTATAGGAGCCAACGGGGCAGGAAAAACGACTCTTCTAAAAAAGATAGCGGAAGAACTTATGAATCGGAATGATATTAAAGCAGAATATATGCCCCAAAATTATGAAGATTTGTTGGAGCTATCTGTTACACCGGTTGATTACCTTGATAAAACAGGAGATAAAGAAGAGCGTACAAGAATTAGAACATACCTAGGTTCACTTAAATACACGCCAGATGAAATGGAGCATCCTATTCGGGAGTTGTCTGGTGGACAAAAGGCGAAAGTGCTTCTTTTGAGGATGAGTTTAAGTGGTGCGAATGTTCTTATTCTGGATGAGCCTACAAGAAATTTTTCACCATTATCCGGCCCGGTAATAAGAAAAATGCTCCGAGAATTTCCAGGGGCTGTCATTAGCATTTCTCACGATAGAAAGTACATTGAAGAGGTGTGTGATAAAATATATCAGCTAAATCCTAATGGATTACAGTTAATTAGTGAGTGATAAAAAAGATGAAAGACTGACAACTTCCAGTTTGAACCGCCTTTGTATTACTCTCCCGTGAGCAGATTTCATCTGCCCATGGGAGTACTTTTATGCATTAATGGTAACTGCCCTTACAACTGCCATGATACAAAAAATTCAGACCTGCCGAAAGAATAAGCCACCAGCTTAGCACATTAATATCTACCGGAATCAGTGAAACAGATAACATTGACAATGTAACACTGATAACACAAAGTGCTACGGACACAGCCTTTCTAAGTTCTGCAACACCAGTGTTTTTGTAATATTGCCATCGGTCATCACACTTTTCTGTAATCCTGTCAAATGCTATTTTCGCAAGTACAAATACACCTGCCGCAATCCCAACAGACACTAAAGCAATAATACCAACTGCCACATAGGAATGGACATACTGAGCCAGATATTCATAGCACCACTGATACACCCTACAAAGCAAATTTGAAATGTTCATCACATTCCTGCCACGATTCAGAAACCAATCAGGTATGGTGGCAACTACATCTTTGTTGACAAAAAAGATATAACCAGTTTGAACAATGCTGATAAAAGCAATTACCCATGTCCATACGCCAAGTGTAGCGGTTTGCGTTCGCAACTTTTCCTGTAACTGTATTTGCATATCTGCTTTTACTTGCTTGCGGATATGCTTAGCTTCAACGGAAATATGATTGTTAAAATCAGCTTCCAATGCCTTCGCTTTCATTAAGACAACATTAGCGTTCTCTGCCTTTTTCTCGGCTTCTGCGAAGATTCTCTGAGCCTTCTCTTTCTCTGCCAGCACCTGCTGATTTTCCTTTTTCAACTTCTCGTTCTCCACCAGTACCAAATCGCTCTCTGCTAATCTGGCGATATGAGCGTTCAAGTTCTGATTCTCTTGCGCTATTGCGTCCAGAGTTGATTGCATGGATTGTATCTGCGATTTCAGCTTTTGCCTGTCGGATAAATGCGTCTGTATCTGATTCTCCAACTGATTTATCCGATGACGGTAAGTTTCGTTCTCCTCCATAAGTGTCTCCGACAGACTCAACAAGTCGTCTTCGTTCTTTAAGTTTTCTGATTCGTTCATCTCGTTCCCTCGCTTTCTCTTTTACTCTTTGCATAATTTCTGCAATTGCTGATTCTGTGTTTGCAATCGCAGATTCTGTCCGGCTAATTCCTGATTCTCTGCCGACAGCTTGGCATTCTCTTCGTTCAATTTCTTCAGCAATTCGTCCTGCTTCTGAATCGTATTCCGAAGAAAATCCAACTCCTTCTGCTGTTCCTCCATGATGTCCAGCATCTCTTCCTGTGAGGAAAAAATCTTCATGATTTCCTCCAAGGTATCCTGCAATTCGTTCATATAAAAAACGTCCTTTCTCTATAATGGTCTGTTGTAATTCACGGACTGTCTGTAACCATTTTGTCTTAAGTGAATTGATAGCTTTTACAATCCGGTTGTATTCGCACCGATTAGAAACAAAGCCTGCCTTCTCCATCTTGCGGGCACGATACCCTTCGTGGATGGTAGGCTCTAAATCCAGCTCCTGCCGTTTGTAACTTCTGTGGTCAATCTGCTGTTCCAAAGACAGATATTCGTTACAGATATCTGCCCATGATTTTCTCCAGATTTCTGCTTTACTGTGTTCGTTCCAGTCATTTGGTTCTACAGTAATGCGTTTCCAAAGCTTTTCATTCCGTTTACCAAGCTTCTGCTCTCCGGTAGCAGGGTCAATGAGTGGAATGCGGTTTCCGTCTTCATCAAGGGCATAAATCTTCTTTTCCTTCTGTGCCCATGTGCCATCGGGTTTGATGCCACGCATGGTCAGCATAATGTGAGCATGGGGGTTGCCATCACCCTTATCATGCAATGCCCAGTCGGCACACATGCCAACGGAAACAAAATTATCCTGCACATACCTTCTTACAATTTCAATCTGACATTCCCTTGAAAGCTCCTTTGGAAGTGCCACTTCTATCTCTCTCGCAAGCTGTGCGTTGGATTTCTTTTCTGCCTTTTCCACCGCATTCCATAATACATTCCGGTCAGCATATTCCGGCGGAGCATGTGCCGGAAGTGCAACTTCTGTAAATACAACTCCACGCTTTTTCGTAAAGTCATGAACAAGACCTGTGCGGTCATCCATGAGCTTTTCGCCGGAGCGGTAGGCAGAAGAAGCAACTGCCGATTTTCCATCACTCCTGCTAATGATTTTGATACTGCAATGATAAATTGACATAGTGCATATCCTCCTTCGTTAAAAGTGCATATTCTTATGTGGAAGAACGCCGGAGGGGTTCTTCCTATGGGAAGCAGACCGTTCCGAAAGTTTATCTTTTAAAACCCAGATGCTTCCCATAAGCCTCGCAGAGCGCGCGCAATAGACAGCCTCTGCCTGTCTATAAGTGCGCCCTTCTCCCTAAAAAGAGAAGGGAATCAGGAAACTCCTGACTCCCCAACTTCCTCTTTTTTCATATCTGTATCCGGACCTTTTTGCATTGCTTTGGAGAAAAATTTCCCGTTGGCTTCCTGCTTATTTAGAAATGCAATCAGCTTAGGGATTTCTTCCAGCTCAATACATCTTCCAAGAACTGACTCCACCGCCGCACCAATTTCAATCAGACGGTGGGTACGGATTTTCCGTTCTTCCTCCTTCTTTCGTTTCTCCAGCTGCTTCTTTTGTGCCTCATAACGCTTCAGTTCCTGTGCCAGCTTCTCGATCCTTAAATCCTTCTCCTGGATTCTTTCTTCATAGGTTTTGGTTGATTTACCCATACAAAACTCCTTCCTGCTGATGAAATATCAGCTTAAAAACAATTGATTTGTGCAACAATTACTCTGCATCCGGTATACCCTGCTTCCGGTTGGCAATATCATTTGCCATCAGATGCAAAAGCTTATCCTCAAAGGTAGCTGTAGTATTCTCTGCGAAAAACACATTTACCTTATAGGTGGTCTGTCCTTTTCTTTTGGTAAAAGAGGACATCGCCTGCTCTTTACTTGCTGTCTGCTCCATAATTATTTCACCTCCTCCTTGAAATGTGAACATATGTTTGCTATAATCAAAGTATCTTTGACGGACTGCGACAACGGATAAGACAAATCTTCATAAAATCCGGCTCCTTTCTTATGGTATTAAGTAATCTTTTTTCGATAAATAAGATTACTTCCTCACCTATAGGAGAAATGCAGTCCCAAAACGGAACTGTTTTTTATAAAAGTTTTGAAAATATTTTTTGAAAGGTGGTGAATCCCTGTTGAAGGAATGTACAAATGATTATTTTGAAGAAGACATGCCGGAAGATGACCTGACGGATGCCCTTGAACGGGAGAATGCCGCTATTCTTGAAATAGAACTTGAGATGGAAAATGAGCCGAAAGTATCAGGGATACCGGAAGCATCAACAAGAAACAAGCTGAAACGTGAACTGGAACAGGAAGCACTGACACGTCTTGAGGATTCTGCCAGAACCGAGGAGGAATTTGCAAATGTGGTTACATGGTGGAACAGGTTTGATGCCAACCGGGAACGTAAGGAACGCTACCATGAAATAGGAAGATCGGATGTTCCCCTTGAATGGGGAATGTCACCGGATGAGATTGTAATTCCTGCTCCCATCCGGCATGTTTTCTGGAAGCAGATACTGAAAGGGGATTTCCTTGATGCCATTTATGACTGCCCCTTTGAAATACATGAGCTGGTAACAGACGAGGATATTTCTAAAGCAATCTTTGCGTTAAAAGATGTACAGAAGGAGCTTTTATATCAGCTTGCCATTAAGGGATACTCCTGCCAGTTAATTGCAGCATGTAGAGAGCAGACCGACAGAAATATCCGAAAAATCCGTGACACCATGTTAAAAAAGCTTCGTAAATCCTTTATGCAGGCACTACAAAACAGAGTGGATAATCACATTTCCCTTACGAAGACGGAGCAGATTTTTTATGATACCTATCGGTCACTGATTACGGATAAAAAGAATAAGAAAACGAAAGAAATCACAAATACCATTTGACCTTGTAGGACATGCTTGGTATGATAGTAATATATTTTCCAATGATACAGATTACATTTTAGAGCAGACAGATTGGAGGCTTTTATGAGTAACCTATTTAAGAGAACCAGCTCCAACTGGGCACGTTATGACAAATATGAATGGAAGGAAGATAAAGAAGGTACGTTGTACATCACACCTTCACCGGATGCGAAAGTGTCTCTTTATAATCCGCTAAAGGATTCGGAGCAGATTGTATTAAAGGCGGTAAACCTTGGATTGATGTGCATGGACAAAAATAATACACAGGAACGTTTGCAGAGTGCCATTATGGATTTTGTTACCTGTTACGGACTGCTTGGATTTATGACAGCACTTCCTACCACACCGGACTTTATTACCTACCATGCGGTATATTTGCCGAAGAACCATTTCATCAAAGAGGAAAGCATGACTACGGAAAAATATCTTTCTTACTTCTTTCCCTTTGATAAGATTGATTTTGTAAAAAAAGGGATGGAATCTTCATGGAGTACGGACGATGTGCAGATGATGGCACTGATTATGACCATGAAAAACAAATCGCAGGCAGTAATGATGAGTTTCCAGAAAGAATATGCAGAACGGTATGACTGGCTTGTGACTTTATTTAAAGACTGGGCATTTACCTTTATGTCAAGCTTTCTCTACTATCAGGACTTTGACATGCTGGATGATATGCAAAAACAGCTTTACCGTCAGGGCATGGCGGCATTTGGCGGTATTGCACCAACCTATCACATAGAGCTGCTTGACCGACCTACCATTGTCTGGGATTTCCACTCCCTCTTACTTGGTGTGCAGATGATGTTTTCCTTTATGCTTACCGATGAAAAATCCACACTCCGGGTATGTAAGCATTGTGGCAATGCTTTTATTGCCAACAGACCAAACAGCGTATTCTGCAGCGGCAAATGCAAGAACCAGTATAATGTGTATAAGAGCCGGGCGAAGGATAAAGAATAAAGAAAGGACGGCTGATTTATGGAAAAACTCAATGTCGATGGTACTGAAATACAGGTATTACAGATTGAAGAAGATGATTATATTTCTTTAACAGATATGGTGCGAAAAATTGATAACGGACCGGCATTGATTGAGAAGTGGCTTCGTAATAAAAATACAATAGAATTTCTTGGTATATGGGAAGAAATGTATAACGAAGATTTTGATATCCATGCATATGAAGAAATTATGCAGGAAGCTGGTCTGAATCGTTTCATTATGTCGGTTAAGCAATGGGTAACCAGAACCAATTCAAAAGGTATCATAGCTAAAGCTGGACGATATGGTGGAACATACGCATACAAGGATATTGCATTTGAGTTTGCAAGTTGGGTATCTCCTCAGTTTAAGCTGTATCTGATTAAGGAATTTGAACGGTTAAAAAAGAAAGAACAAGCTTTACTTGGCTGGAGTGCGAAAAGAGAGCTGGCAAAAATCAATTACCGAATACATACAGATGCCATAAAAACAAATCTGATTCCAGCTGAGCTTACACCACAGCAGACCTCTGTAATCTATGCATCCGAAGCAGATGTATTAAATATGGCATTGTTTGGTATGACTGCCAAGCAGTGGCGTGAAGAACATCCTGACAAAAAGGGGAATATCAGAGATTATGCTAGCATTAATGAATTGATTTGTCTTTCCAACATGGAAAATATCAATGCAGTTTTGATTGAAGACGGATTAAGTCAGAAAGAACGTCTGATAAAATTAAATAAGATTGCCATACATCAAATGTCCATTTTGGAAGAACAAAATCCAAAGGTATTGAAGTAATTCAATTGCATTTTTCTAATTCCCCCGAATTCGGGGGAATTAAAATTTATAAGTTTTACAAAACAGTTCCGATTTTCTTTCGGATTTCTCCTATTAGTGAGACAATAATTATTTTTACACAAACCAGCTTATTCGTGGTAGAATAAAACCACAGATAAGCTGGTTGTTTGTTTTGAAAGGAGAATCTTATGAAAACAAAACAACCGGAACTTAACAAAATCACTGCACTCTACGAGAGATTATCCCGTGATGATGAACTGAGTGGTGACAGCAACAGTATTATAAATCAGAAGAAAATGTTGGAGAAATTTGCAACCGAGCAGGGATTTGTCAACCTACGTCACTATACGGATGATGGCTGGTCGGGAACCAATTTTGACAGACCTGACTGGAAGCGTATGCTTGCGGATATTGAAGATGGCACTGTAGGATGCGTTATCGTAAAGGATATGAGCCGTATCGGACGTAATTACCTTGAAGTAGGCTTTTATACGGAAGTGCTGTTTCGAAAGAAAAATGTGCGATTTATTGCCATTTCCAACAATGTGGACAGTGCTCTAAACGATGGCAGTAACGAATTTGCCCCATTTCTTAACATTATGAATGAGTGGTATGTACGTGATACCAGCCGGAAAATCAAATCCGTACTTCATAATAAGGGAATGGATGGAAAACATCTGACAAGCAACGCAATTTACGGGTACAAGAAAGACCCTGATGACCCAGACCATTGGATTATTGATGAAGAGGCTGCCACAGTGGTAAGACGTATTTATCAGCTTATCATTGAGGGAAACGGACCGATGCAGGTGGCAAGGATTCTGAAGGATGAAAAGGTTGAAAGACCTTCCTATTATCTTGCAAAGCAGGGACTTGGAACCTGTCGGGGAAGCTGTGACATGAACAGACCATTCACTTGGACTGCTTCTACGATTTCAGACCTTGTAAGAAAACCTGAATATATGGGGCATACAGTAAATTTCCGTACCAAAAAGGAATCCTACAAGGATAAACATTCTGTGCATAATTCACCGGAGGACTGGGTTATCTTTGAGAATACTCAGGAAGCGATTGTGGACGAAGAAACATGGCTTACTGTTCAGAAAATCCGTGAAACCAAGCACCGTCCCACCAAGAAAGGTGACATCAATCCTCTGACCGGACTGGTATATTGTGCTGACTGCGGTGCTAAGATGTTCAACCACCGCACCGGCGGTTATGAAAAGAGGGATAAGGATGGTAATCCTACCGGAAAGTACACCAATGCACAGGACAATTACACCTGCTCCACCTACAGTAAGGCAAAGAGCAAGTTTGAAAACAGATGCACACAGCATCATGTCCGCACGGATGTTATCAGGGATTTGCTTTTGGAAGTTATTAAAGCTACCAGCACTTATGTGATGGAGCATGAATCCGAGTTTATCGAAAAGGTTCGCAGTGCTACGGAGCTTCAACAGGAAAGCGAAGCCAAAGCACTGAAAAAACGTCTTTCCAGAGAGCAGAAACGTATCAAAGAATTAAATACCCTCATTAAGAAAATCTATGAGGACAATGTAAATGGGAAGCTAAGTGACAAGCGGTTTGAAATGCTTTTGGCTGACTACGAAACGGAACAAAATGAATTGGAATTATCAGTAGATGCTTTAGAAAAGACTTTTAATGACTATCAGGAGAATGCTGATAATGTAGATAAGTTTATTGAACTTGTACACCGATACACAGATTTCACAGAACTTACTACTCCTATGATTCATGAGTTTGTTGATAAAATCGTGGTACACGAAGCAGACAAATCAACCGGTGACAGAATTCAGCAGATTGATATTTATCTCAAGTATGTGGGTAAGCTGGATGTTCCGATGCCGGAGCTTACACCTGAACAGATAAAAGAAGAAGACCGCAAACGCCGTAAGCGTGCATGGAACCGTACTTATATGCGTCGCAAATATGAGCGTGAAAAGGCGGAACGTGAGGCAAAAGAAAAAGGGTTATCTGAGGCAGTCAGATAGACTGTCCCAGAAATAACCCTGTGAAAGTGAAACATGGCTGTGCCGAAGATCATGCACACGAATTTTTTTCACACCGCTTGCTTTGCATCCTCTTTCCATTTCATGATTCAGATAATACTTTGTTACCGGGAAAATACGGTCATCCGGCTGCAGGCTGTAATATAACTTCAGACAATCCTGCATTTCGTCACATAGAAACTTCGGCATCGTCACAGTACGGATACTGTTCTTTGTCTTTGGTGTGCTGATCACATCTTCTCCTTTTAAACGCTGATAAGATTTGTTAATCCGCAGCGTTCTCTTCTGGAAATTAAAGTCCGCAGGAGTTAATGCCAAAAGCTCCCCGGATCGGATTCCGCACCAGTAAAGTAACTGGAACGCATAATAGGAAAGAGGTTTATCCATCATTTCTTCCGAGAATTGCTTATACTCTGCCTTTGTCCAGAAGAGCATTTCCTTACTTTCCTCCGAACCAATTGTACCCGCTTTCCTTGCCGGATTCGTACTCAGATCATAAAATTTGATTGCATGATTGAAAATTGTACTCAACTGTCCATGAATCGTTTTCAGATAAGTAGGAGATAATGGTTTTCCTCTCCGGCTTGTCAATTTGCGAAGCTCATTATGCCAGTCCAGAACATCCTTTGCGGTGATTTCTGACACCTTTCTTTTTCCCAGATACGGTAAAATCTTGGACTTGATAATATTTTCCTTTGTGAGCCAGGTACTCTTTTTCAGCCTTGGTCTCACATCTTCCTCATATAATTTGCAGAAGCTCTCCAGTTCCATATCCATACTGGCTTTCTTCTGTAGGATGAACTGCTGCTCCCACTGTGCAGCTTCCCTTTTTGTTGCAAATCCTCTTTTGCATTTCTGCTTACGTTCTCCGGTCCAGTCCTGATACCTTGCCATGACGTACCATGTGTTATTGCTTTCATTCTTGTAAATTGCCATTCCTAATTCCTCCCATCGTTCGATCTTGTTCCATAAAACTGCTCGTAAAAATACTTCCGGTCAACTTTTCCTGCGATTGTCTGACATCCCATCGCCTGTAATTCCCTGTTCAGTCTCTTCATCAGCTTATAAGCGTAGGATTCCGATACCTCCAGAACTTCCATGACCTCTTTTACATTCATAAACATTTTACTCATTGTAAAATCCCTCCTTTGTTTACACTATACATTTCTGTATAGTTTGCATGATACTATACTTTTTTGTATTGGTCAAGTGTTTTGAAACAAAAATTCTATACTTTTTTGTATGGTTTCTTCTTGTCTGTACTATACATATATGCTATACTCAATTTATCAATAGACAGACAGGAGAATGAATATGGCAATAGGAGAAAGAATTCATCATTTCCGACTTCTGCGTGGATTCACGCAGAAATATTTAGGTCAACAGTTAGGATTCAGCGAATCGCAGGCTGATGTCCGTATTGCACAGTACGAAAAAGGCGCACGCAGCCCAAAGGAAAACTATCTGAATGCACTGGCTGACATTTTCGATGTATCTCCCCATGCACTGGCAGTCCCGGACATTGACAGTTATGTAGGACTGATGCACACCTTATTTACATTAGAAGATCTTTACGGACTTCATATCGGGGAGATTGACGGAGAACTCTGCCTCCGGTTAGATAAATCCAAGGGAACCACCTACCTTTCTATGTTTGATATGTTCCATGCATGGCAGGAACAGTCAGAAAAACTAAAATCTGGGGAGATCACCAAGGAAGAATATGACCAGTGGAGATATAATTACCCTTCAATAGTTCATAAAAGCTAACTAAACAATTCTGCTATAATACAAATAGAAAAATATTCATAAGGAGGTATTGAAATGTTTTTTACCGATATCAGTTATGTAGTTCATCCTGTAGGAAGAATCACACCAACCGGAATTTCTTTACTTGGTACCGCTTTTTTTATTAATAAGCCCGGAATCCTTGCAACTGCCTCACACGTTGTTGGAAATAACGACAATGGCCTTGTTATAATCATGAACAGAGTTAACTCTATACAGGACTATCAAGATACTTCAAATATGCAAGTGTCTTATGTCCCAGCCAAAATCAAAGAAATCAATCCTATTTATGACGTATGCCTATTAGAAGTTCCTCAAACCATTCAATCCACTTTAGATTTAACTTCAACCGACTCAGTGCATGTTGGAGAAAATATTTCTATCTTTGGTTACCCGCATTGTGATCACGGCCGAATGGTTTTAACACAGCAAAATACTTCTGTTGGAGCAAAAATTCTTATCAATTCCTCTGGGATAAAGGCTAAGAATATTGTCCTAAATATACAATCACGCCCTGGACAATCTGGTAGCCCCATAATAGTTCCTGGTAGTTCATCTATATCAGCTATGCTTATAGGCTCATATGCGCCACAAGTAACAAATGGTGGAATAAGTATCGGCGGTATTGATCCACAAACTCTTCATCAAACTACTCATGCTATTTCGGCTGCATACATAAAGGAGATGACTGAATGAATACCATAAAAGATATCTTTACTGAATATCCCAATTCATGGATACAGTGTCTTCCTAAATATCAGCAAAATGTAATCAATGAATTGTATTCCCAGCTAGGTGACTATAATCAAGTAGCAACTTCGTGGCTTAATGCTTCAATGCCAATGAATGTTCCGTTTGGTACTGAAAAAGGGCATTCCATTTTTTATGAAAAAGTATTAGATGAAATCGAAGCCTTCTTTTCTGGCGATGAACGATATAAAGAAAATCGTCTAGCTATTCTAAAAGAATCTGGTGCTGCACAAAACTTTATCGTCGGTTCTATATCCGTTGCCCTAGCTCCAATACTTAGAACCTCTTCAGCATTTTTAGCACCCGTAATCGCTATTATTTTAGTAACAATAGCAAAAATTGGAATTAATGCTTGGCTCGCTGCTCGTAAAGAGAAGCACAATTCTGATTCCTCTAATTCATAATTTTGCAATGCAAAAAGGCCTTACCAAATTGATTTCACTCAATTCAGTAAGACCTTTTTTGCTGGTTTCACACATATTACCTGATAACCACAGGATACCTGATAAATAATACCAAAATATCCAGTGTTATCATTTTGTTATCAAATAGAACCTTGATGCCCCTCAAACGCCCTGTTTATGCAGGTTCTCAGATTTTTTTCATTATTCAAACTCCTTTGCGGACTGCGTTTCATGACACGCAAAGGCTGTTATTAGAGGTTTATATTTCGAACGTGCGTTCTGTTTTTGTGTTTTTCGCACCGCTTATGAAGAAATAAACTCCAAAATAACTCCATTTTACTCTTTATTATTTTGTTGTACTTCTCTTGCGTAAAGAATGTCCAACGCCTGGAATATTACATTACTCATAGTCTGATAATGTCTCTCTGCATAAGATACTAGCTTTTCTTTTTGCTCTGGTGACATCCTAATTCTCAGACTAGAATCTTTGCCGTCTAATGATGGTTTTCTAGGCATCTTTCTCTCCTCCTTACATTTCATAGTTTAACACGAATTGATACAAGTGTCAATCTCGTTTTGTTAATATCACCCATTTCCCTTTTTGGCTACTTCCCTGCCTCTTCAGATAATTCTTTTCCTTCAATTTGGTTATATAATACTTCACACTAGCAAGATTCCAATCTAACGCATTAGCCATTTCTTTCTGCGTGATTGAAGGTTGCATACGTACAAGATTCAGAATTTCTATTTCTTTCTCACTCAGTACATTTTCATCTTCCACTTGGTCTAATCTCTCTAAATCTTGGTTAGCTTGGTTAGTAGCTTGGTTAGCTTGGTCAGTTATTGGATTGACTCGGAACAACTCTACCCGAAACATATTATCAAATTCCTGAAATCTCGGCTTTGGAAGTCCATACTCTTCTGCAGCATTAAGGATTCTTTTTATTCCGCTTCCCCATGCCTCTACAAGTCCCATCTGACTGAATATATTGGCAATGCCTTTATTCCTGATCTTCGAATGACCATTCATGACTTCCTCATAAGTTAATCCGTTATATAATCCACCCGGAGATGTCACCTCCAATCTGTCATCATAAACTGCGACCTGAATACAGGATTCATCTAATAGGTTACGGTGACAATGGGCATTAATAATCATTTCCCTGATTGCTTCCGGTGGTAACTCATATTTCTCTTTTCGCACCAATCCGTCAATTGTTGCTCCAAGCCGAATATTTCTCAATACAAAATCTACTGCTTCTTCGATTTGTGTATAGATTGGTCCTGTAAATTCTCTCTTATCCAGAAACATTGCACGATCTGTTCCCTTGAATACCGCACATTGTGTTTTGGAGAATGAAAAATAATCTGATGTCAGCAACGCATAGGCATTCGTTGCCAGAAGCTGTCCCTCGCTCTGCTTCAAAATTTTCCAGTTTATCAGCTGCTCTTTCTTTACAGAATGTTCTGACATTCCTGCTTTCTTCCGGAACTTTTCAATATCCTGACAAAGTTTCTCTGTTGCTTCCTCTGAAACAGGATAACCCACACAAGTAAGCTCATCCCATGAGATTCTGGCCCCTTCCATTTCCAGTTCTTTTATCTTCTCCGGAAATGCCTGTCTTGATGTACCTGCTACACGGATATAAGTGCCATTATCTTTTCCCTTTGATTTTAGATAATACGGTCTGTTCTTTCCAGCTTCTACTGATACAACAATGACCGTTTTCCCGTCTACTGTCTGTGGCTCAATATCAGGAATGATCTGTGGCACACAGGAATCAGAAACTGCATTGGCAATTCCATCCATCAGCTGAAACAACACATCATTTTCCACACCAACAATCTGGTGTGTTTTATCGTCTACTCCAACAATCAGCTTGCCACCTTGTGTATTGGCAAAAGCTACGATTGTCTTCATGTACTTTTCACTTTTATCAGGTAAGGATACCTTGTACTCAATATTTTTCGATTCCCCGGAAAACATAGTATCTTCTACCATTCTTTCACTCCTACTCTATACTCGCACCACTGGTACGAATAATTCTATTTCCAGAGCAATCTTCTCTGGATCATTAACACTATTATACGTTCTATTCTTCTTTTCTATCAAGCAAGAAAACAAAACAGTTCATTTCTTCTTACCATTTTCTTCTGTTCTTTTTTGATGCCAGATAAAGTCTCGTCATCTCATCCATGAAAATAGTTTTGTCCTCATTGGTCATAGTTCCACTGGCAAATAAAGCAGCTACCTGTTCAAGAATCTGCCTTGCCTGTTTAGCACCAGCATATTCACTTGGCTCATCATTACCCAAGCACACGGTTTCATTATCATTCATAAGATAAGAAACCTGACACTGAAATGCATCTGCCAGTTTTTGATATAAACTACTCTGCTTCGGATATCGTCCTTCAACTTCCCAAGATCGAATTGTTCTATGAGAAACGCCCACCATATCACCCAGCTTTTGTTGAGTCATTTTTTTCTCTTTTCGCAACTTCCTAATTTTATCACCAAATGTTGTCATAAGTATACATCTTTCTCCTATGAGTTTTGTACATGCTTTATTTTTCTAACCACAATAAAAGTATATCATTATGCAAATAAAAAGAGAACCCGACATCACAAGCAAATTTGATGATGCGGGTTCCCTTCCCTCTTTATAGATCAATACCTTTTATTTTTTCATCTTATGATCCGATGGCAATCTCACTTCTTAATGACAACTGTGGCTTCCACATCCATGCTCGCCACATGTATGTCCTTCCCCGTGGTTGTGCTCGTGATGAGAACATTTCACATCCGGATTATACTCAAGTGTTTCATTGATAAAAGCTTCTACTGCTTCATCCGCATCTCCGGAAACTCCTCCGAAAAGCTTGATGCCTGCTGCCGCTAACGCTGTCTGTGCGCCGCCTCCAATTCCGCCACAAATCAAAACGTCTGCATTCAATGCATTAAGAACTCCTGCCAATGCGCCATGTCCACTTCCATTCGTATCTACTACTTCTGAATGTACTACTTTTCCTTCCTCTACATCGTAAATCTTAAATGTCTCTGTGTGTCCAAAGTGCTGGAAAATCTGTCCATTTTCATATGTTACTGCTATTCTCATGATACCTTCTCCTTTTTCTGCTGCATATTTTTTGTAAATTTCCTGTTTGTAACATCCTCCAAAGCTGCAGTTGCCGCTCTGACCGTCACAGATTCTGAAATCTCCGCCCTCAATTTTGAGTGGATGCCCGTCGATAAGTGCATCTGCGATCTTTTTCCTGGCGATCTCGTAAATTCGCTGGACCGTTGTTCTTGCGACTTGCATAGATGCTGCACACTGCTCCTGACTGTAACCTTTCTTGTCCAAAAGACGGATTGTCTCGTACTCATCTACCGTTAGAACAATGGGTGTTTTTTTCTCAGTATCATCTGCCGGAAGAAATTCTAAAACATTGGGGAAATGACAGACTTTTCTGCATTTTACTGGTCTCGGCATAAACTGCTCCTTTCTCGCTTTTCTTATATAATAGCCCTATAAAAGGCATATGTCAATAATGTTTTTGACATATGCCTTTTATGAATCACCTTATAGTATTACTTCTTTTCATTATTTTTTAATTTACAGATACCCTGCGTCATTGTTCCCATTGGACAAAATGTACACCAGGTTCGTGGCTTATATAACACCATTACGATCAACCCTAACAACAAAGATGTAAGCATCAAACTATAAAATCCAAAACTAAACTGTGCCACCCAATCAGCTACTGTTCCGGCAGTGTATGTCCATCCCCACGGAACACGGAAGGTCCAGAATAATTTGATGGCTTCACGCAAGGATGATGATCCGGCACCAACTAAATATGTCTGAAATACCATATTCCCAAACATTGTAAGGAAAAATATCAAAAAGCCGTATCGGAACCATTTTGAACTCATCCATCGCGGGGTTGGTTTATTTCTTGAGCATTTTAAATCCCCACCGAGCTTACTAAAAAGCTGGCCACGTCCACACAAATGATTACAGAAAAATTTATTTTCACCGAATATCGCTATTCCTAACGGCAACAGGAAATCAATCATCCCAAACCAAGCAAACAAAATATTAAAAAAACCGAGAGCAAAATAAAGGATCGCCCATATCCATAAATAATCATACCAATGTTTCTTTTTCTTCACATCGCTGTCCTCTCTTTCATTTCAATACAACCTGCCGGACAGGACTTTGCACATTTTCCACATCCTACACACACTGTTTCTTCTACCACAGCATAACATCCATGGTAAACTTTGACAGCTGCCAGCGGACAAGTATTTTCACATACTCCGCAGGCAACACATCTTTTTTTATCGACACTTGCCATTCTTTTTGCCAATGCTTTGTTCCCCTTTCAAATTTTGTATCTCTATTGTACCTGAAAAAGGTAAATCCTTCTGTGATATTATTACATAAGAATTTACCTTGAACGCTAATCATTACAATGACATATTTTTATTATACATTACCTTTATATTTATATATGATGTTTAGAATTTCCTCAGTTGTTCGAATAATTTCTTTTTGTTTTTCTTTCATTGTTATAGATTTGCTTTCTTCTTCAGCTAACGAAGAGTAAAGGTGAATGGTATTAGCATGATTCCATATCTCATCGTAAATTTTCTCGATTTCATCAGCACTCCGAAATGCCTGGTCTGTTTGCATTTGCAAGTGTTCTCGTTGCTCTTCCAGATGATTCATCCGTTCTTGTAACTGATCCCTTTCTTTCTGCAATCGATCATGTTGTGCTTGCAGTTGATCTATTTGTATTTTAATTTCGCTCATCTTTTCTTTCTGTCTCCGCATAAGCATCATCAAATATACAACTACAACTACAAATACAAATAATAGTATTATGTACAGCATAAACTTCTCCTCACGACACATATATTTCGACGGTTTTCCGCAAATCAACTATTGATAATGGCATAGAAAGAACAGTTAGTTTTCCTGAATTCTTTTTAATTTCAACAGCATCAGGATTGCCTGTGATTAAAATTACAGGTGTTGTCCTGTCCGCACGCCATGGCTGATTCGGTTGGCTCGTCATATCTTCGGTAACAATCCAAAGATCCGGCTTATGTCTGCCTAATCTTGTTTTAGCACTTTCCGGTGTGTAAAACAGCATGATCTGATCTGAAATAAATTGCAATGTTTCTTTTAATCCTTTTGCATAACGTTCACTGCCACAGACCAGTGCAATAATAGAAGCAGCTTTCTTTTTTTGTGTTACCTGAATAAAATCCAAAACTGGTGTATTATAGAGACTAAAGTCTTTTTCCAAATGAACTTTATCATAATAACTCTTTGCTGCCTTGCACATCCTCAGACAAAACTGTTCTATGTCTATACGAATATCGTTTCCGTTCTCCTGTATGTTCATACTTTCCAACTGACAAACTGACATTCCACAGTTTAGTCCAAGATGAAAGCGTATATTATTTTCATCATTCAAAAATCCTTTATTTTGATGAAGATATTCACATCGAAGCTGCCAACAGCGTTCTCCGCAAATATATGGCTTTTCATCGGATTGAGATAGTTTAAAGTAGTCCCCTGCATATTCATCAAACCAGCGAATATACTGGGTTCCCACATCACGGGTCGGATTCTTTTGCCGATCCAGCATAACCCGGCCATCTCGATAATGTTTAACAATTTCCGGGAAAGCAATACCTCCGCAAATATCTGGCAAAGTCAATGCCAATGCCAGTGCAGACTGCCATCGTCTATCTACAATATTCAGTTCTACTTCTTCAATTCGGTCCAAAAATGTAAAACTGACATCTCCCTGCATTATTTATCCCTCCCTCATATTCACAACAGTCATGTACTATAGTCAGTATATTTTTATTTATGGCATATGTCAATTATGTAATTGACGCATCTAAAAAAAGTAAGTATACTATGTTCGTAAAGGAGATAACTGTTATGAGCTTCGAAAATTATTTTCCACTATGGAATGACTTAAATACAGCACAGAAAAAAGTAATTTCAGACAATTTGATTACACGGGATGTAAAAAAAGGAACGATCATTCACAACGGAAACCTGGATTGTACTGGATTATTACTGGTTAAATCCGGGCAGCTTCGAACTTACATACTTTCAGATGAAGGACGAGAAATTACACTTTACCGCCTGTTCGATATGGATATGTGTCTTTTATCCGCCTCATGTATCATGCAGTCCATTCAATTTGAAGTAACCATTGAAGCAGAAAAAGATACTGATCTTTGGATCATCCCTGCTGAAATCTATAAGGACATCATGAAGGAATCGGCTCCCGTCGCAAACTATACCAATGAATTAATGGCTAGCCGTTTTTCTGATGTCATGTGGCTGATTGAACAGATCATGTGGAAGAGTTTGGATAAGCGTGTTGCTTCATTTCTTTTAGAAGAGACCTCTATCGAAGGAACAAATGAACTGAAAATCACTCACGAAACTATCGCAAACCATCTTGGTTCCCACAGGGAAGTGATCACTCGAATGCTTCGATACTTTCAGGGCGATGGTCTCGTCAAACTCTCACGCGGCAAAATCACCATCCTTGATTCGAAAAGACTGGAAACACTACAAAGATCATAAAACTGTTTTTCTATGACATCTAAAGAATCCTCCATTTATCAGAATTGTGAAAGTCATTCTAATAAATGGGGGATCTTTTTACGCTACAAGTAAATTATAAAATTATTGTGATTATTTTTTAATAATCCATACCACATGCATATGCCCTTTCAATCAGCGCACGGTCATTAACCACTGCATCATAGAAGCGGAATCCACCGGAGAAGTTGTATGTTTCATAACCGTTTCCTTCCAGAATACGGCTGGCAATGTAGCTGCGCAGACCACTTTGGCATATCAAGTAAACAGGCTTTCCCTTCTCAATTTCATTGATACGTTCCCTTAGTTCATCTACAGGAATATTTCTGAATCCATCCATATGCCCCCTATTAAACTCACCTACAGTTCTCACATCCAGCAATACAACACTTTTATCTTTAGAAATCTTATCCATATCTTCCAGATGCCATTGTTTTAAGGTACCTTTTGCTATATTGTCTATCATGAATCCTGCCATATTTACAGGATCCTTGGCAGAGGAATACGGCGGTGCATATGCAAGATCCAGATCTTTCAGCTGGGTTGCCTTCAGCCCTGCATGAATTGCTGTTGCCAGCACATCAATACGTTTATCAACTCCTTCATATCCAATAATCTGAGCACCAAGCAAACGATAAGTCTCTTTTTCAAAAACCACCTTCATGGTCATCACTTTTCCACCAGGATAGTAACCGGCATGACTCATAGGAGAAAGAATTACTGTATCTACATCTAATCCTGACTTTTTGGCATTGGTTTCATTGATACCTGTAGTGGCTGCTGTCATATCAAATACTTTGATAACGGAGCTTCCCTGACTGCCCAGGTAACGGCTGTCACCACCACAAATATTATCAGCGATGATCCTGCCCTGCTTGTTGGCTGGTCCGGCCAAAGAGATCAGCGCATCATCACCCGTAACATAATGTTTTACCTGAACTGCATCACCTGCTGCATAAATATCCGGTACAGAAGTTTCCATTCTGTCATTCACTACGATACTTCCCTTGATGCCAAGTTCCAGACCAGCTTCTTTTGCTAATGCTGTGTCTGGTGTAACTCCGATTGCCAGCACCACCATATCAGCCTGAAGGGATGGATTATCTTTTAATAGAACCTCTACTCCATTGTCCTTTTCTTTAAATCCTTCTACTGTATAGCCCAGTACCAGTTTTATCCCATGCTTTCTCATTTCATTATGGATCATGGATGCCATATCCGGGTCAAATGGGTTCATCAGCTGCTTAGGCCGCTGGACAATTGTAACATCCATGCCAAGCTCCCTCAAATTTTCTGCCAGTTCCAGACCAATAAAACCGCCACCTGCCAATACAGCCGATTTTGGATGATTCTTATTTATATATTCCTTTATCCGAAAAGTGTCTTCTACAGTACGAAGTGTAAAAAGTTTATCCATACCTACTCCGGGAAGTCTCGGCTGTGTTGGCTTTGCACCTGGAGAGAGGATCAGCTTATTATAGTTTTCTTCAAATATCTCACCATTCTCTAAATTTTTCACTGAAACCGTTTTTCGTTCCGGATGTATGGAGATAACTTCATGATGAATTTTCATGTTAATACGGAATCGTTTAAAAAAACTCTCTGGTGTCTGTAGTGTAAGTTCTTCTGGGTCTGTGATCACGTCTCCGATATAATATGGAAGCCCACAATTCGCATAGGATATGTATCCGGATCTTTCAAACACAGTAATTTCTGCATGTTCATCCAATCTTCGTATTCTTGCTGCAGCTGTAGCTCCTCCGGCTACACCGCCTACGATTATTACCTTCATCTTATTTTTCCACCTTTCCTGAATAAGCAGCAATGCCACCAATATTATTTACTTTAGAATATCCCATTCGTTGCAACATCCCAGTTGCTTGACGACTTCGGGCTCCGGAATAACAGTATACAAACAGCGGTATTTCTGTATTCTTCACTACCGAAACAACATTGTTAAGTTGTTGCAATGGCACATTTTTACTTTCTGGTATATGCCCTTCCTGATATTCCTGCGGCGTACGAACATCCAGCAGAACTGCACCAGCAGTCTTTTTATATTCCTCTATCCCTTGATTAATATTCGCCTGTTTTAAAAAATCAAAAAATCCCATTAACGCACCTCCTTAAAGCATCTCTAAGATTGCCTTCTTAGGTCTTGCCCCTGAAACTTTTGTTACAATCTTCCCATTCTTCATAACCACCAAAGTTGGAATACTCATAATACCAAATTTACTTGCCAGTTCTGGCTGCTCATCCACATTGATCTTTCCAACTTTGATATCAGGGCGTTCACTTGCTATCTCCTCTATGATAGGAGCCACCATACGACAAGGAGCACACCAAGGAGCCCAAAAGTCTAAAAGAACGGTTTTCTCGGAATCCATTATTTCATTCTGAAAATTATTTTTATTGATATTAATAGCAGACATTTTACAGTCCTCCTTGTTTTTTCTTTTGTGGCTTTATTATAATCTGAAATTCATTTGTTTTCTGTGATATCATCACATTATTATCATGATTAATTTTTAACTAATTTATTTTTTCATCTTATGATCTGATGGCAGTCTCACTTCTCCGGTCCTTTTCTTCATAATCGAGTTCTGTGTCTCCATCTGTGTTGGAATATAATCGCTTTCCTGCAGAAATGCACCTGCCGCCTCAGCATATGATTCATATCCAGCTGCTTTCATCCTCTTCAACATTTTTGCCAAAGCACTGTTCTTGTCTCTACTCACCTGACGTGTGCTGATGCCCAGTTCCTCTGCTGTTTCTTTAACCTGTTTTCCCATGATAAAATAATCGCTCACGATTTTCTTTTCTTTCTCTGTCAGATTGCTGAAGAGTTCTTTAAAGAAGATCTCAGTTGTAATATCCGATGCAATGTCACGTCCACTATCTGCGATAAAGTCTGTCGCACAACCGTTTTCTGATTCTAATCCACAAAATAATACTGTATTATTTCTCTGATGCTGCTGATCAAACATATAATGTTCCTTATTATAAAAAATATTAAGAACTTCCAGCTCTTCTGCTGTAATATTAGCGTATTTCACCTTCTGATATCTGTCGTAAAATGTGTATTTTCTTTCTTCCATGATTGTTTCTCCGATTTGTCGTTTTTGTTGATTTGATTTGTGACAAATCGAAAATCATGGATATCTGGCATAATGCCTGCCTCTTCCCTGCATCTTGATATGCTCTTCCTTTCCGGCATCTACCTGTTAAAAAGGAAGCTTTTTCAAATCTGCAACCTGTTTTTGGGTATAAAAAAAGGCCATGCCCTTCCGGGCACAGCCTGACGCCTTAAAATTTGAGAAAAGAAAAACCTCCGCAAACATTACGTCTGCGAAGGTCTATTTCTCTCAGCATATCAATTCTAACATGCACGTATTTTCATTGTAATACCATTCACATGCCAGTTTACTGTCAGTTCACTGCCACTTTACTTCCACTTTTCTTCCAGTTTATTTCCTCCATCTTATTCTGTATCTTTTCCGGACGTGTAAATGCCCAGAGCATTGTTGCATACAAACGGATTGCTTTCTTACGGTTTCGATAATAAGTAGTGCTTGGCATATCATCCAGCATCAGCATCACATCTTCATTGGTATTTCCTGCTTCAAAATATCTATATTTCAAAAGCCGATAATACAGCTGTCCATTTTTTGGATAATCCCTCAAAGCTATCAGGGAATCTCTCATGATTTCCAGCAAACAGAGATTCATATCATTATTCAGAAGCTTTTCCTGGATTCTGCGTTTCTCTGCAGTCGCATCGAAATCTACCAGATCATATAACATTTCCTTCAGATGCTTCCCTTCCTCTGCATACATTTCATAATCTATATCCACAAGGTTCTTCTCAATACGGAACATTACTTTAGTATACTGACTCAGCAATAATTCCGTATTCTTATAAGCATCCTCTGCCACTTCTTCCATATTGATAAACATATCCTGTATTCTCTGCATAATTGTCCTCCTTCCCGACCGCTTCCGCAGCCAGACCAATCATTGTATTGTTTGTTCCATTCACAGTCTGTCACTGTCCTAACATCTCTTCATGCAGATTCCGCAGAAATATCCGCTGTGGGATAGCTTCTATTTCTGGCTGATCGGCAACTGTATGATCTATTGAAAGCAATCGGTTCTCACGGGAAAGGATGTATCCCCGACTGCTGATGTTCTCATCGAATATCTATCTCTCCAAAGGGGGCCCTGATTCAGGGCTCCCTTTTAGGACGCCGTTATTTACGTTCCATAAACCATTTATAATTTTCTTCATAAGTCAGATGACAGATTTTTCCACCCACCTGACAGGTATAACGATATCCGGTTCCGCCAGCTTTTCGGCTGGCACAACGCTCCGGTTTTGAAACCTTATCAATCGCATACTTACGTCCATCTTCCCAGACAAACGCTGTAGGGATCAATTCTCCTTCCCGGCTGAATACTGCCAGGACATCTACATACACTTTAGCTGTCATTACAAAACACCTGCTCTCTCCTATCCATGAAAATATGCCTGTGGATGAACCGTATGTTCCTTAGCATTCAGCTGTGCCAGTATCTTATCCTGATACATAAATGCTCTCTGAATACTCTGATAGCCAAACCTTCCACGGATCTCATCTACCACCTGGTCCATCTTTTTGATTTTTTCTCTCTTCGTTTCATCCATAAATAAATCAAGCTGATACGGCATCTCTTCTGATACCAGATCACATCCTCGAACACCAAGACTACGAATTGGATGTTCCCAATTATAGTTTTTCTGGAATAACTCAAATGCAGTTCTGGCAATTTCTTCTGTAAGATTACTTGCCCTGTCCAACTTGCACTGTCTCGTGAAATGATACAATCCATTATCCCGAATCGAGATTTCTACTGTCCTGCATTGAAAACCATTTTCACGAAGCCTGGCTCCTACACTTTCTGAAAGAGCCATCAAAATAATCTTCACGTCCAATTCACTAACAAGATCTCTTGGCGTTGTTGTACTGTTCCCGATAGACTTGATCGGTACTTTATATCCTTCTACCAAAACTGGAGTTTCATCCCATCCATTTGCAAAGGTATGAAGTACCAATCCCATCTTTCCAAGATATGTTTCTAATATAGAAGGTTCTGCTCCTGCCAGATCTCCGATTGTACAAATGCCAAGTTTCTTCATCGTCCGTTCAGTGCTTCTTCCGACCATGAGTAAATCACCTACTGGAAGTTTCCATGCAATATCCTTGTAATTGTCTTTGGAAAACTCTGTAATGGCATCCGGCTTTTTATAATCAGAACCGAGCTTTGCAAATATCTTATTCCAGGAAACACCAATACTTACGGTAACCCCCAGTTCATATTTAATCCGACTGCTGATCTCTTTTGCAATCTTCATTCCGTCTCCCTTGATAGAAGTACTGGCGGTCACATCCAGCCAGCTTTCATCAATCCCAAATGGTTCTCTCTGATCTGTGTATTCACTGTAAATCTCCTGTGCCATTCTGGAAAACCTCAAATAAAGATCCATGCGAGGCGGTACAAAGATTATTTCTGGGCAAACCTGTCTTGCCTGCCACAATGCCATGCCTGTTTTTACTCCGGCTCGCTTCGCAATATAGTTTGCAGTCAGCACAATTCCATGTCTTGCTTCCGGATCACCACCGACTGCCATCGGCTTCCCGGCAAGTTCTGGATGATGCAGCATCTCAACACTTGCGTAAAAGCAATTCATATCTGAATGAAGAATTGTCCTGCTCATAACATTCACCTACCAGTCTTAAAAATCATAATAAAAGTTCTTTGCTTCATATTGACTTTGTGAAGTTTATAGATTATAATTTCTACTAACTTCACGAACATTTGTTTGTATTTTATACGTGATAATGAACTCTGTCAATAGTTTTTATAAAGTTGATGAAGTTACGATTTCAAAAACTTGGAAAGGATCCCACTATGAATTTTTCAGACAAGATTAAATATCAACGAGAACAAAATCATCTGACACAAAAAGAACTTGCAGAACTGGTCGGCGTATCCCAGCGTGCGATCGCAGCTTATGAAAGTTCCGGCACCATCGCACGAATCTCTACTATGAGAAAGCTCGCTCATGCATTGAATGTCTCTTACGATTATTTGAAACATGATGAGATCACAGATCCTTCTTACGGAATTGAAAAAATGGATTATATTGATGAAGTCAATGGACAGCTTGGTGAAAAAGGAGCCAGGGACATCAATGAGATTCTCGAAGCCAACCGTGCTCTTTTTGCTGGTGGCGAACTCGACGAAGAAGCAAAAGATGCTTTCTATCAGGCTGTAACCAAAGCATATCTTTCCTGTAAGATGGAAGCCAAAAAGACATTTGGACGGAAAAAGAAAAACACTGAAATGGAAAGTGATTCATAGGTGTCCGTATTTTCGTACAGCACTTTTGCTACTCTATACTTGCAGCAAACTATCTTATGAAATATCGAGGTGTTTTTATGAGTTCAAAATGTATAAGAGACACTGTTAATAAAGTAAAAGCAAAATATCAGGAAAGTGATCCGTACCGCCTTGCAGCCGCTATGCATATTATTGTTAAAAAGCTTCCGCTTGGAACTGATCCAAACTGTTGCAAAGGCTTCTGTATGCGGGAATGTCGAAAGACCTGCATCGTCATTAACTGCGACCTACCGGAAATCATACAGCAGATTATCCTGATCCACGAGATCGGTCACGCACTCCTTCATCAGAAACCCCTTCAGATCAAGTGTTTTCATGATTTTGAATTATTCGATGGAGTGTCACAATGTGAATATGAAGCGAATTGCTTTGCCGCTGATTATCTTCTGGAAGATGAAGATGTCCTGGAGATGCTTAACGCTGATATGTCCTTTTTCCAGGCTGCCGCAGAACTGAAAGTTCCACCGGAACTTCTTGATTTCAAATTCCGAATGATGAAACGAAGCGGCGTTCAGATTGTAGATTCTCCGATTACTTCCAACAGTGACTTTTTAAAAGATATCCCTACTTCTGGAATAATAGAAAATTACTAAACATACTATTTTTGAAAAAGGAGCGTTTTGAATATGATTAACTTAAATAAACGTAGAATAGATTTTGGAAAAGGTGACGTAGGTATTGGTGTCATCGGAAACACTACTGATTCCGCACAGCTGGCATTTTATAACCAGAGTGCACGTCCCATCCATATAATTAAGAATCCAAATCAGATTCCTGGATTCGAACCCATGGAATTTGAAGAGGAACCTTTTATCATGAGCTTTTCCAATCCAGAAAGCATTGATGCAGTTATTTCAATTTTGCAACGTGCCAAATATATTATTTTCACTTCTAAAAGTGAACAGCAAAAATCAGAATAGATGAATGATGTATCTTATAAAGAATGACTGTCTAATCTCCAATGATCAGACAGCCATTTCTCATAAAATTCTTTAATACAAATCTCCCACATATCCATCTGATTCCAGATGCATATAGCACTCATCTACCTGCTCTGATTCCAGAATCTGCAAAACGTGTTCCATACCTGTAGCAAGTTCTTTTGTTTTTAACTCTTCCAGCGGAATCCAATAAACTCTTCCTTCTTCAGAACTCTTCATTTCTCCGCTAAACTTATCCGCTTTATACAGGGTAATGACATAATGCACTCCACTCTTATGCCAATGATATAATCCTCCAAGCTTCGGTGCTTCAATCGTAAGTCCTGTTTCTTCCCAGACTTCCCGAATCATAGATTTCTGAAAAATCTCATTTGCTTCTACATGACCGCCTGGAAAAGTTGTACCGGTATAGCTATCATTTACTTTATCCAGAGCCAGAACATTTCCTTTATCATCCTGAATCATACACATATTCATAAAACAGACCTTTTCAATCCGACTCTCATCTTTTTCATTCAGGGATTTTCTGACACGTTTGTTAATATCCGATCGTTTGGATTTATAATGCTTGAAGACCTCCCCATATGGGATCCAGATTTCTGCATCTTCGATTTTTTCATAAACAGAATCCACCACTTCTTCCAGATGTTTGTCATTCGGAAATGTGCATTTTTTCATATAATAATCTCTGGTTGCCTGAAACATCCATTCTGCAATCTTTTCTTTCTGCTTCATTTTTAACTGGGAATACTTCTTATTCGTTTGCAGTAGTCTCCCATCTATCATCTTATGGTTTTTCCGTGACATCGGTTCGACCTCTTTTCTTCTTTTTCATTCAGATTTTACTATACCACAGAATCATGCTTGCGTCATACTTCTGAGCTTCGATGTCCTCTTTTTCTTCTCTCAGTACCTTATTTATAGAGGGTTCTTTTTTAAGACTCTCTTCCGGCGGCTGTGCCACCGGTAAATAGCAAGGACAGGAAGTGTATATACACTTCCGAAAAACCAACAATTTAGGGAACCCTGCCCTAAATTAAAAACTCAGAAGCCACTACTTCGAAGAACCAATGAAAGGAGAATCTGCCTATGGCAAAGAGAAAAAGAAATATACAAATTTTGTTTTGTGTTTCCCCGGAAGAAAAGAAGCTGATTCGCAGAAAGATGATTGAATCAAAAACAAAAAATATGGGAGCTTACCTTCGTAAAATGGCAATCGACGGTTATATTGTCAATACAGACACTACTCCATTAAAGAAACAATACGAGGAAATGCATAAGATCGGTGTGAATATTAATCAGATTGCAAAGAAAGTAAACAGCACCGGAGGTCTGTATCCGGAAGAAATGCAAGAATTGAAAGAGCTGGTGAAAGAATTATGGCGTATCTTAAGATCTTCCCAATTAAAGTAACGGACAAGAAAGCTCTGGACTATATTACGAATCCTGATAAGACTGATGAAAAACTGTTAGTTTCCAGTTTTGGCTGTTCCCCGGAAACTGCAGATCTTGAATTTTCCATGACAAGAGAAATGGCGAAAAAGAATGGAATGGACAAAGGTGATAACCTGGCATTTCATCTGATTCAGTCGTTTAAACCTGGAGAAGTTGATGCCGAAAATGCCCATCGCTTAGGGCAGCAATTTGCAGATGAAGTACTGAAAGGAAAATATGAATACGTGATCAGCACCCATGTTGATAAAAATCATATCCACAATCACATCATCTTCAACGCTGCAAGTTTTGTTGATCATCACAAGTATGTTTCCAATAAGCGGAGCTACCATAAACTCTGCAGAATCAGTAATCGTATCTGTCACGAAAATGGACTTGCCACCAGTATGCCAACCGGAGAAAAAGGCAAAAGTTATAAGGAGAACATGGAATATCATCGTGGCACCAGTTGGAAAGCTAAACTTCGTGTTGCGGTTGATAAGGCAATCTGGTCCTCTATCAATTATGAAGAATTTTTACAGAAAATGCAGTTGGCAGGATATGAAATACGACAGGGAAAAAATTTATCCTTCCGGGCACCTGAGCAGAAAAATTTCACCTATATGAAATCTCTCGGAAGCTACTATACAGAAGAAAATGTCCGACTCCGCTTAGAGAAAAATCGTTATAAGACGAAAACTCCGAAGCCTTTGTCCAGAGAAGCTCGCCTGTATATCAATATCTCCACCTATATCACAACAGGCAATCGTGAATGCTTTGAACGCTGGGCAAAACTGAATAATCTGAAAGAAGCGGCACGCACCTTCAACTATCTTTCCGAAAATAACCTGCTGAATTATGAAGATTTCCAACAGCATCTTTCTGATGTTGATGCTTCTGTTAATGCGGCTGATCAGAGAATAATACAAATCAACAATGAGCTGAGTACACAGAAAGTCATTCAGAAACACTGTGATTCTTACCGGCTCTGCCGTAAGGTAATTGAAGATTGCAAATCTGCTAAAAATCCAAAAGCTTACCGGACCAAACATCAGGCAGAATACCAGCTCCACGATTCACTAAAAAAAGAGCTTCAGGATCTCGGTGTTACCAAAATCCCAAGCTCTAATAAAATCCAGAAGAGGATAGAAAATCTTGAATCTGAACAGGCTGCTACTGTCCGGGAAAAACAGGACTTGCAGAAAAAGCAGAAAACACTGGATATCATTAGACAGAATTTCACAGCACTACTTAATGCTCCGGAGATGCAAATTCCCGTATCAGAAAAAGAGCCAACTCTCTAAAAAGAAGAGGTACCTACTTTAACGGTGCCTCTTGCTTTTCGTCTAATCTATTTATATCTTCCTCTTTATGCAATTTCCCATATTACAGTTGCCGTATCAGTAACATTAATATCGTCTGCCTCAATATCTATATCATATGCTCCCGGTGCACTCATTTCACATTCCGTACACTCCATTAATCTCATTTCATTCAATGGCTTTGTTACAAAATCTATCTCTCCCCAAGAATAATCAATTGCCTGTATTTCACCCAATTTCACATTTGCTGCTGTTGTAAGCACCTGTGCCTTTTGAATGGAATCCTCGATTGCTTTATGTAACAGCTCATTTTTACATTTTTCTACATCTGCCACTGTATACTCAATAGAAAACTCTGGCCTTAATGAGCTATGAGCCAAAGCGTAAAGGACTTGCCCTAATCTTTTATTATCAGCTGCAAACTCTATTTTCATATGGTGATTATACTTATAACCTTTAAATCTTCGCTTCCAGCTCTTATCTCTGTCCTGATAGCTTTCATATTCTGTATCGACATTAAAATATACTGTTTTAAGGTCTTTTCTCTGAAAACCAAGTTTCTCAAACAAATCCTTGAGAAGCTCTGTATCTTCTGTTGACCTTCGGAGAGTATCTTCATATTCTTTGCAAAGTTCTTCCTTGTTGACATATAACCGGATTTTATCCGGCTTTACTGCTATTTTCCCTTTTCCTGTAACTTTAATTGTTCTCATCATCTTTGCTCTTCCTTTCATTCTCATTATATTCATACCCATTGATTAAAAGCTCTATCATCTTCTTTGTCATCTGAATATACTTACCAAACGGATTAATCACAATTCCATTCACCTGTTCCCAATTAAGTGCCAGACGAAGTATTTATTCAATAGACTGATTCATCTGCACATTTCCAGCAGAACCCTTATGCATCTCTTCAGAAGATGTAAATACTCCAATCCATTCTTTTTCATCAGCATCTTTTACAGTCTCTATTTTAAGTCTTACATCATGGTCAAGCGAAATCGTGTCACCAGCCTTTACTTTACTTATCTGTTCTTCCGACATAAAAGGATTTTCCGTGATATATGGAACAATAACTTCTCCTGCCTGCTGCATTCTTGTTACCATAACTTCCACAAATAACAGCATTCCATTTTTATCCTGCTGAATATAATACTGGTCGATTGCTGCCTCAATCATCTGATTTGCCTGTGTCTCATCCACTTCATCTGAATAAGTATCCACGCTCCTGCCAAGTACATGATCAAATTCATCAAGAACATCCGTCATCAGTCCCTTATCAATCCGGCTTTTACACTCTGCAATCAGCACAGCTGGGATCCCATAAAATGCTTCTGCAATACTTCCTGTAATAGCACCAAGCGTATCCGTATCTCCACCAAGTGATACTGCATTCCGTATGGCATCCTCAAAATCTTTGGATTCCAGAAATGCGATGATTGCCTCTGGTACTGTTTCCTGACAGCTTTCAACATGATGGTAGTAGGTTCGGATATTATCCAATGTTCTACTCAGATCATAATGAAATTCCCTCTCGATATAAGCTTTGATTTCTTCTTTTGAAGATCCATTCCTTGCCATATATATTGCACTTGCAGTTGACTCTGCACCCTTTATACCTTCTGGATGATTATGTGTCACATTCGCTGTAGCTCTAGCTACCTCTCTGGTTCTTTCCATCGAATCATAAAGCCAGCCTACCGCTGACACTCTCATGGCTGAACCATTTCCATAGCTTCCGTATGGCTTCGGATTATTTTCTTTAAGCCAATGTCTGAAGCATCCACCATAGCCTGCATGTGGATATCTTTTTCCCCAATCCTGCATATTGGATGCTACCGCATCTTCAATTTTCTTTACTGCTGCTTCCGGTCCGACTGCCAGGAGAGCTTCTCCAACTGCTATTGTCATAACAGAATCATCTGTAAAGCCACAGCCTTCACTAAACAAATCAAAATTCTTTGTTTTATCACCTCTGTCAAACTCAAACGGACTTCCTATAATATCTCCTAAAATTGCTCCGTACATATATGCCTCCAATTCCCGGATTACTCCGGCACCTCTCTTTCTCTGTTACAATATGAGTATAATTAAAAGGCATCTTCATATGGTCGCTGTTTGGGCGACACTTTCAGAAAATAAAAATGCCGGTACAATATTGCACCGACACTAATTTCTCTAATATTTTTCATTTTGTTCTGACCATACTGGCGTACCATATTTTTTTCTTGCCACATCGCAAATTGCCATTAAAGCATAATAATTAACCCGATTAGGATAATGCACAGCAGGGTGATAATAATCAAGCACCAATGTATCCTTCCAAAGCGCCAACATATTATCCCATGTATCATCATTCTGTAATTCTTCCCCTAATACAAGTTTCAATAGACTGAGATTATTCCCACATACAATGATATCCGGTTGTATAATTTCCAATTCACGCTTTATTTCCAGCCTGTCTTCAAGTGCGTATTTTTTCAAATCTTCATATTCAGATTCGCTTCCGCCATTGCTTTTTTTCACATTGACCACTGCAATACGGTCTATGATTTCTTTTTCCTTAGAACGTAATACTTCATCGTCATACTCACAGATATTATCGTTAAATGCATTATATATTGCCTGTGTCCATATTGCTACCTTTCTCCACATAGTCCATGGACGTTCACAATCATGCAAGCCTTGATAATTTCGGATAAGGGCGAGGAAGTCACGGATTCCCCGTGATTTCTCGTAGCTTTCATTAAGAGTTTCCGTCACCTCTTTCAGCCTTGCTTCAATTTCAAGCTGCTCTTTCTGGTATTTCCCCGACATCATCTCAAAATTCCGCTCGGTAATACGCTCCATGACCTTATCCTCGTAGAGAGAGGAAAACAGCCTGTCCAGTTCCGCAAGGCGTTTGTTCAGCTTCTTACGTTCTTTCTCTAATGCTTTCGCCCTGCTCTGGTCTGTTTCCGTGAGCCGCTTTTCTATGGCCCTGACCGCCTTTTCATCATTCACTGCCATATCCGCAAAACAGTTGATGTCGGCAAGAACGGCATTGAATAAATCCCTTGCTTCTATATTGTGGGCACTACACTCGCTTCTTCCGTTTCTTGCATAATTATTACATGAATACTGTACACAGTCGATAATCTCTGGGCGTTTCCTCCTGTGTACGTTCATTGCCCGCAGAGCACATCCGCAGTCCACACACTTGATAACGCCTGCAAAAATATTTACAAATCCTCCCTTGTTCTGTGGAAGCCTACGACTTGTAATAAGCTGTTGGACAATATCAAATTCCTCCTGCGTGACTATTCCCTCATGGGTATTGGGTATCACTTCCCATTCTTCGGGCAGCTTAGAGGGGCGTTTCTTGCTTTTCATATTGGCGGCAATCCGTTTGTAGCCTACAAGATTTCCCGCATATATCGGGCTTCTTAAAATGCTCCTCACGCTGTTCCCACTCCAAATATAGCGTTTGTCCTCGTTCCCCTCAAAATGACGTTCAAAGCCTGTTTCGCCACGCTCCGCCGCATAAGCGGCAGGGCGTAGGATATGCTGTTTATTAAGATGTCTGCAAATTTTGGCAACTCCATTCCCTTTTAATGCAAGGTCGAATATCTCTTTTACAACATGTGCCACTTTATCATCTATCAGCAGATGGTTGTGGTCGGCAGGGTCTTTGATATAGCCATAAGGGGCGGTAGTTCCCATGAATTTCCCCTGTTGAAACCTCGCCCGATATGCCGATTTTATCTTAACAGATATGTCAGCGGCATACATTTCGTTTAAAATGTTGCGGAAAGGCGTGATGTCCATAGCAGATTTATTCAAGGTATCTACGCCGTCATTGACCGCTATATACCTCACGTTATGCTCTGGGAAGAAAACTTCCAGATATAACCCACAATCAAGATAGTTTCTCCCCAGACGGGATAAATCTTTCGTAATCACGCAGTTTATCAGACCGCTTTCAATGTCTTTTATCATATTCTGGAAACTTGGTCTTTGGAAAGCTGACGTTAGATAACGATACTTTTGAAAACACTGGAAAATCAAGGTTTTTCGAGCGACGGACAAGCAGGGTATTGTACTAAAAACTGAATACGACGCAGAAGCGGCGTTTCTTACTCTCTACATGGGAGAACAGGAACGCCGCTTTTTTCATGCCCTTTGTTACGCAGTAGGGGCAGAAAAAGCCTTGCTACAAGCGGTTTTCCGGGCGCGTATCTGGCGCGGAAAGGGATTTATACCTTATCCCCCGAAACCGCGCTTCTACTGCGTAACAAATCCAAAGCAAAGGAGCTATGAACTATGGCAGTTTTCAGAGTGGAACGAAACAAGGGCTATACCGTAATGAGCAACCACCACCTACGCAACAAGGAGCTTTCCCTAAAGGCAAAGGGGCTGTTGTCGCAAATGCTGTCACTCCCCGAAGATTGGGACTACACCTTGAAAGGCTTATCCCTTATCAACCGGGAGAAGATAGACGCTATCCGCGAAGCCATTAAGGAACTTGAACGCGCCGGGTATATCGTCCGTTCAAGGGAGCGCGACGAGAAAGGACGCTTGCGGGGCGCGGACTATGTGATATTCGAGCAGCCGCAGCCGCCTACGCCGGATTTACCTACATTGGAAAATCCAACATTGGATAATCCAATGCAGGAAAAACCAACATTGGAAAAACCTACGTTGGAAAATCCAACGCAATTAAATAAAGATATACAAAGAACTGACTTACCAAAAAAAGAAAAATCAAATACAGATTTATCAAGTACCCATTCCATTCCTATCCTTTCCCCTAACCCCTCTCCTTGCAGAGAAGCGGCTGCGCCGCCGGAACGGAAAGGAACGGAAGCGGCAGCACAGAGCGCAGTTGATATATACCGGGAAATCATCAAGGACAATATCGACTACCACATTCTCAAACAGGACATGAAGTTTGACAGTGACAGGCTGGACGAGATTGTAGACCTCATGCTTGAAACCGTATGCACCGCCAGAAAGCGGGTACGGATTGCGGGGGACGACTACCCGGCAGAGCTTGTGAAGTCAAAGTTTATGAAACTAGACGGCGAGCATATCCGCTTTGTGCTTGACTGTATGCGGGAGAACACAACCAAAATCCGCAACATCAAGCAATATCTGAAAGCCGCCCTTTTCAACGCCCCGTCCACAATCGGCAACTACTACACTTCCCTTGTCGCCCATGACATGGCAAGCGGCGCACTGTCACCGAAAAAGCCGCAGTACGGCGACCCGGACTATTATTCATGCAATGAGGGCGAAAGCCTGTAACCACCCACAACCACAAAAGGAGGATTTTATTATGGCACAGAAAATGACAGGAGCATTGGTATTTGACGAGCGCACCGACCGTTACGACATCCGCTTTGACTTAAACAGCTACTACGGGGGCTTGCATTGCGGCGAGTGCTTTGACGTATTCGTGCGGGGCAAGTGGAAGCCGACCCGGATTGAGTACGGCGACAACTGGTATCTTGTGGGTATCAGAGCCGAGGACTTGAACGGGCTGCGGGTGCGTATCTGACCGCCGCCCCATAAAGAAACGCGAAAGGAGGACGCGACAAATTGCAGGACGAAGTAAACGAAAAGACCATAGCCCTTTACATCAAGACCGGGAAGCTGACCGCGCAGACGCTCCAAAAGGCAATGAAAGCCATACTGTCAAAGGGCAAAAAGCAGCTTGCAAAACCGCCACAGGGCAAGCAGAGCTTAAAGCAGCTTATGAAGCAGAACGCGGGCGTTTCCAACATTGAGATTACCGAGGGCAATATCAAAGCCTTTGAGAGTACGGCGAAAAAGTACGGTATCGACTTTGCGCTGAAAAAGGACGCGACGGAAAGCCCGCCCCGCTATCTGGTTTTCTTCAAGGGGCGGGACGCGGACGTACTGACCGCAGCCTTTAAGGAATTTTCCGCAAAAAAGCTGACACAGGAGAAAAAGCCCTCAATCCGAAAGCTGCTCTCTACCCTCAAAGAAGCTGCACAGGGCAGAAACGCGGAACGGGCAAAGGTCAAGAACAAGGACAGGGAGGTATCGCTATGAAGCCGGAAATCAAGAAGCTGCTTATCCTAAATCTCCCGTATCTGCTCTTTGTCTGGCTCTTTGATAAAGTGGGCGCGGCTGTCCGGCTCTCCCCCGGCGCGGACGCAAGCGCAAAGCTGCTACATCTTGGGGACGGTTTTACCGCCGCCTTTTCCAGTATCGCGCCGAGCTTCCACCCGGCAGACTTAGCTTTAGGCATTGCGGGGGCGGTCATTGTCCGGCTGATTATCTACACCAAAGGCAAGAACGCGAAGAAATACCGCCGCGGGACAGAATACGGTTCGGCGCGTTGGGGCGGGGCTGACGACATAAAGCCGTACACCGACCCGGTATTTGAGAACAATATCCCCTTAACGCAGACGGAACGGCTCACCATGAACAGCCGCCCGAAGCAGCCGAAATACGCAAGAAACAAAAATATCCTTGTAATCGGCGGTTCCGGCAGCGGCAAGACCCGGTTCTTTGTGAAACCGTCGCTCATGCAATGTACGTCAAAGGATTTTCCAACGTCGTATATCGTCACTGACCCGAAAGGAACACTGATTTTGGAAACCGGGAAAATGTTACAGCGGTACAAATACCGTATCAAAGTGCTAAATACGATTAACTTCAAAAAATCCATGAAATACAATCCCTTTGCCTATCTGCGGAGCGAAAAGGACATTTTGAAGTTAGTCAATACCATTATCGCCAACACCAAAGGCGACGGGGAAAAATCCGGCGAGGATTTCTGGGTGAAAGCGGAAAAGCTCTACTACACCGCGCTAATCGGCTACATCTGGTATGAAGCCCCGGAGGACGAGAAGAACTTCACGACGCTGCTTGAGATGATAAATGCGTCGGAAGCCCGCGAGGACGACGAGGATTTCCAGAACCCGGTTGACCTCATGTTTGAACGTCTGGAAGAAAAAGACCCGGAACATTTTGCAGTCAAGCAGTACAAAAAATACAAACTTGCGGCGGGCAAGACCGCAAAAAGCATACTTATCTCATGCGGCGCGAGGTTAGCCCCATTCGACATTAAGGAGCTGCGGGAGCTTATGGAAACCGACGAAATGGAGCTTGACACCATAGGCGACAGAAAGACCGCCCTTTTCGTCATCATCAGCGACACCGACGACACTTTTAACTTTGTCGTTTCAATCCTTTACACACAGCTATTCAACCTCTTGTGCGACAAGGCAGATGATGAATACGGCGGGCGGCTTCCCGTCCATGTTAGGTGCTTACTTGATGAATTTGCGAATATCGGGCAGATACCAAAGTTTGAAAAGCTCATTGCAACGATACGGAGCCGGGAAATATCCGCGTCAATCATCTTGCAGAGCCAGTCACAGCTAAAAGCCATTTACAAAGACAACGCCGATACCATAGTCGGCAACTGCGACACCACGCTTTTCTTGGGCGGCAAGGAGAAAATCACCCTTAAAGAAATATCGGAAATTTTAGGAAAAGAAACGATAGACAGCTTTAACACGTCCGAAACAAGGGGGCGGGAGCTTTCGCATGGGCTGAACTATCAGAAATTGGGAAAGCAGCTTATGACGGAAGATGAAATTGCAGTCATGGACGGAGGGAAATGTATCTTGCAGCTACGCGGGGTGCGCCCGTTCTTTTCGGACAAATTCGACATAACGAAGCACCCGAAATACAAGTACCTGTCCGACGCAGACCCGAAGAACGCCTTTGACATGGAAAAGCACCTTAAACGCCGCCCCGCCATTGTCAAGCCCGACGAGGTTTTTGACTATTACGAGCTTGACGCGGCAGACTTACAGGAGGACGCAGACCATGAGGAAACGTAGCGCAGAGGAAAAACAAAAGCAGCTTGAACGGTTTTTAATGAATGTTGCGGAAGCCGCCGACGCTGCATTATGGGAGTATTGGCGGGAAAAGGAAGCGGAACACCGCCGTTTTGCAACGGAGTATGTCACGCGCCGGGGGCTTATCCCGCAACAGTGACAGCATGGCAGACCGCCGGGGGACAGGGGAAGCTACACTTCCCCTACGCTGCCTTGCGGCAGCTACCCCTTTGTGAACTTGCGGGAAGCGAACACCTTGCTACGCAAGCTATTCACTTCCCGCAAGTCTGAAAAAAACGTCCGGCAGCACAGCGGAACACAGAAAGGAGCGATTGAAGCAATCACATCTATCCATACCGGCTACATGATACGCGCCCCCACTTTCCGGCGCAGTACACAGCGGCAGGAGCCGCACCCCTTACAACTGAATACCGCCGCGCCGCAGAACTTACGCAGCGCGGGGACAGCCGCCTTTACCAGAGGGCGGTTTTTTTGTGCGGCGGCGACCATACGCTGACCGCCTTTTGTCCGCTTGCCGGACAGCCGCAGACGCGGCAGAAAGGATATATTTATGGCATTTTTCAATAGCGCAGTAGACGTTTTGCAGACCCTTGTTGTAGCACTTGGAGCCGGGCTTGGTATCTGGGGCGTAATCAATCTGATGGAGGGCTACGGCAATGACAATCGTGCGACACGTTCGTAAGTGAAAAGCTTGCGCACAAAGTCGAAGGGCAATTGTAGCCCGAAACTTTGGAGAACTGATATTCCGATGGGTGAAATGAGGGGGTAACGTCCCGAAGCGCCACCCTAATACTCCGAATGGCGG
>NZ_JBQHWS010000012.1:0-57746 GCF_052063845.1 Blautia sp. HCP3S3_D9 | reverse complement strand
AAATGATGGATATGAAATGATCTCCGGTCATCGCCGGATGCATGCGGCACAGAAGGCGGGGTTAATAACAATACCGGCAAGTGTCAGAGAAATGACGGATGATGAAGCTGTGATTGCCATGGTAGATGCTAATATCCAGAGGGATGAGCTACTTCCGAGTGAAAAGGTATTTGCATATAAGATGAAGTTGGCGGCTATGAAGAGACAAGGGTGTAGACATAATTTAACTTCTGGTCAAAATGACCAGAAGTTATCTGGAAGCGTATCGAGAGATATATTGGCTGATCAAGTAGGAGAAAGTTCGAAGCAAATCCAGCGTTATATCCGCTTGACAGAACTTATCCCAGCTTTCTACCTGTGAGTATTCGCATAAAAACGGGCGGATGGTTGTGGTTGTATGCAAAACGATCAGGTAAAGAATATTGCGTATATATGTCATTTGTGTTATACTGACAAAACAGGAAGCAGAATGTATAAGGGAGGAGGCATAAAGAGATGACGACGACGGAAACTATCAATAATGTTTGCTCTGAACTTGGAATCACAAAAGCAGAACTTGCAAAGAGAATGGGGATGCTTCCGTCTTCACTATACAGAAAGCTGGCCAGAGAAAGTATGACTCTGGAAGAACTTCAGAAGTGTCTTGATATGCTGGGAGTTACGATTGAGTTCAACCTCAAATACCCGAACGGTCATGTACGAAGCTCCCGGACGAATTACGAGATACTCCTTGAAAGAATGGGTTTGATAGAAAAAGAACTGGAAGTTGCCAGGAAAACCGCGGAGTTTCAGATAAAATCATTAAAGGATCTGCGAACAGAGCTGAACAGCGCGGTCGGATCTGCTGAACTTGGCATGAGACATGAGTCCAAAGCAAAGGAATATCTGGAAAAGATTCAGCTGGTTCTATCCAATATGGAATCCACGATTGCCTATACGCTTGGTGAAAAGATATTTGAGGAGACGGCCGGTGAAGACCCGGAGAGTATGGAAGCGTTAGCAGGAAAGCGAGTTCTTCTTGTGGACGACAACGAACTGAATCGTGAGATCATGAAGGAAGTTCTTGTGGATCACGGTCTTCTGGTCGAAGAAGCCGAAAATGGAAGCGAGGCGGTTGCGGCCGTAAAAGTAAACGAACCCGGTTACTATCATTTTATCCTGATGGATATTGAAATGCCTGTGATGGATGGGTATGAGGCAACGATGATGATCCGGAAACTGCCAAACCGGATCCGGGCAAATATTCCCATTATCGCGCTTACCGCAAATTCGGTTCCGGAAAACCGGGAGAGAGCAAGAATGGTGGGAATGGATGAATTTCTTGCAAAGCCGGCAAATTCTGCTCGTATAATAAGAAGTCTGGCAAAATTTCAATGAGAATGAAAAACAGTGTAAAGGAGAAAACGAATGAGAAAGAAGAGAATGCGTAGTCTGCTGCTCTGTGTTATCATGGCTGCGACGATGCTTTCCGGGTGTGGAAATCAAAATGGAAGCAACGGAAAAACAGAAAAAGATGGAAAAATTTCTATCAGTATGTATATGTGGGATCGATCCATGTTTAAGGAGCTTACTCCCTGGCTGGAGAAGAAATTTCCCGACATTGACTTTACCTTTATTCAAAGCTACAACACTATGGAATACTATAAGGACCTGCTGGCCCGTGGAGAGGAGATACCGGATGTCATCACCTGTCGTCGATTCTCCTTGAATGATGCGGCTCCTCTGGCTGACCATCTGATGGATCTCAGCCAGACCGAGGTAGCGGGAACCTTCTACTCAAGCTACCTTGAAGTGAACCGTGAAGACAGCGGTGCGATCCGCTGGCTGCCCATGTGCGCCGAGGTGGATTCCATCATGGCCAACAAGGATCTGTTCGATCAGTATAACATCCCTCTGCCCACCAATTATTCCGAGTTTGTGGAAGCCATCGATGCGTTTGAGGAATTGGGGATCAAGGGCTTCCAGACGGACTGGGATTATGACTATTCCTGTCTGGAGACCATGCAGGGCTGTGCCATCCCGGAACTGATGAGTCTGGAGGGAACTCAGTGGCGTATGGATTATGAAAGTGAGACAGACGATCACCAGGTGGGCCTGGATGATACTGTCTGGCCCAAAGTCTTTGAAAAGTATGAGAAGTTTCTGAAAGATGTGCGCATCCAGCCCGGTGACGAAGAATTACGATTCAGCCCGGTCACCGAGGCCTACCGGAACGGACAGACTGCCATGATTCGAAACACTGCCGCTCTGTCAGACAATATCAGCAAAGAAGACGGTCTTAACAGTGTGATCTTGCCCTATTTCGGAGAAACCTCTGAGGACAACTGGATCCTGACCTATCCCATGTGCCAGGTGGCCGTTTCCAGTAAGGTGGAAGAGGACGAGGAAAAGAAGAAAGCCGTTATGGAGATCCTGCAGGCCGTATTTAGTGAAGAAGGGCAGAAGGCCGTTGCTGCCGGTACTTCTGTGCTGTCCTACAATAAGGAAGTAAATATTTCTTCCTCTCCTGCACTTAAGTATTCACAGGAATACATAGACAGCAATCACCTGTATATGCGTTTGGCCTCCACAGAGATATTTGCCGTATCTCAGGATGTAGGACACAAGATGATGACCGGTGAATATGATGCCCAGAGCGCCTATGAGGCATTCAATGCCCAAATCACCGACTATGTGGATCCGGAAGCGGAGGAAATCCTGTTCACGCAGAAGAATGGCTATTCCAATGACTTCGGTGAACATGGCAGTGCTGCAGCATCTTCTATGATGAATACCTTGCGTGCCGCTTTTGACGACCAGATTGCAGTAGGCTATTCCCCTGTGGCCAGCACTTCCATCTATTCCGGAACCTACACCCTGCAGCAGGCCAAGTGGGTTTTGACAGCCAGAAACGCCATTTACAGGGGAGAATACACCGGTGAGGAGGTTCGTCGTATCATGGAATGGCTGGTAAATGTGAAGGAGGACGGATCCAATCCCATCTATCATAGAAATCTGATGCCTGTAACCAGCGGTATGGAGTATACGGTCACCGAGACCGAGCGCGGAAAATTTACTCTGGAGGATATCACCATGGACGGTAAGTCCCTGGATGACAATGCCACCTACACCATGCTTCTGGTGGGGGCCGACACTTTCCTGGAGCATGAGACCTTCTGCAACTGCCCCATGCCCGATGATCTGAAATCCAAGCGGGAGGATTATCTGGTAAGTGATTTCTCCAGCCAGGAGTGTATGGAGGAGGCACTGGCAAAAACGAAACAATTTCTGGAGCCTACGGAATATGTGACGATTCTTCCGGCAAAATGAGGAATCGTAAAAAATCAGAAAGGAGGGCGGTGCTATGAAAAAGAGACTGTTTATTCTGCTGTTGGTGGTTTTGCTAACAACAGGAACGGTTAGTGCCGGTTTTGCCTATTTCGGCTTTGTGTCTCAAACGATTTATGAAGAGAGTACCGCCCACCTTAGTGAGATCTTTCATCAGGCGAATCAGACTCTGTATAATCTGGTTTCTGTCAACTGGAGCCGCATGCGGATGTGGGTCCCCTATCTGGAGAAGACGGAAAGCGAAACGGATATTATTGCTTATGTGAACCAGGCCAGGGAAGAAATCAATTTCACGGATTTTTATTTTATCTCTAGAAATGGAGATTACATCACACTGGAAGGGAAGAGGGGTTACCTGGATCTCAGAACGCAGCTTTCTCTTTTGATTCTGGAACAGCAGCCAGTGGTCGTCAACTCCGTTGTCCCGGACAAGCCGGAGATCATGGTATTTGCCGTTCCAACCAGGCAGGGTACCTATCGTGACTTTGATTATGAGGCGATTGCCATTACCTATAACAACTCTGACCTGGTAGAGGCTTTAAAGATTTCTACCTTTGACGGAGACGCCAGTACCTTTGCGGTTTTGCCTGACGGCCGGGTAGTTGTGGACAATGGAAGCGAGGATATGCAGGATATTTATAACTTTCTGGCTATGTTGAAAGATTCCGGCAGTCTTACCGACCGGGATCTTGAAGACCTGCGTCATGCTTTCCTTTCAGGCGGTTCCGGTGACATGGTGTTTGAATTAAATGACAGGGACTATTATTTAGTCTATGAATCTGCGAATTTTCAGGACTGGACAGTTCTGGGTGTGGTGCCTGCTGCTGTAGTCAATGCCAGCATGAATAAGATGCAGACGATCACCGTTTTTGTGGTGTCGGGAATTGTGATCGCTCTTGCCGTGATGCTTCTGCTTATGGTAATCCAGCAAAATCGGCAGAAGCTGAAACGGAAGGACTACGAGCTGCTTGCACGTGACGAGCTGTTCTCGAAAATATCCACCAATGTGGACGACGTCTTCCTGATGATGGATGCGAGAAACCTTCATGTGGAATATGTCAGTCCCAATATTGAGAAACTGGTGGGACTCTCGGAACAGCAGGTTCTCGGTAATATTTATGAGATAGAGAATCTTGTCAGGCAGGACGAATCGATTCACATATTAGATCAGCTGTCGGAAATTAAGCCCGGAGAGCAATGTGAGTGGAACAGAGAGTATATCCATCAGAAAACCGGTAAGGTGTTGTGGTTCCGTGTGGTCGTATTCTGCACAGACATTCAGGGAGCAAAGAAATATATTCTGGACTTGTCTGACCGGACGAAAGAGAAGAAAATCAATCAGACCCTTGAGGACGCAGTCCGTAATGCAGAAAATGCCAGCCGTGCAAAAACTATTTTCCTGAATAATATGTCCCATGATATTCGAACACCTATGAATGCGATCATTGGTTTTACCAACATTGCCAGGAAGTATGATCCGAAACCGGAGGTTATGGCATGTCTGGAAAAGATTGGAGAAAGCTCTGAGCATCTGCTGACTCTTATTAATGATGTGCTGGATATCAGCCGAATCGAGAGCGGAAAAATCAAATTTGCTCCTGTTCCTGCTGATATTACAGAAGTTGTAAATACAGTATTGAGTATTATGTACGGATTTCTGTCCAATCGAAGCCTTTCGTTTTTCACAAATATTGAGGAGCCCGAAGCAACCTGTGTGCTTGCCGATACGGTTCGTATCCGGGAGGTACTGGTGAATATTCTTGGAAATGCGGTAAAATTTACAGAGGATGGCGGAAGCATCCATTTTGAAACCAGCTATCATCCGGGTGCGGATGCCAGACAAATTATGGTTCGCTACCGGGTATCAGATACCGGGATAGGAATGACTGAGGAATTCATAGAGCATATTTTCGACGAGTTTTCTCAGGAGGAGAACAATGCGCGGACGCACTATAAAGGCACTGGACTTGGTATGGCCATTACAAAGAGGTATGTAGATCTGATGGGAGGCACCATTTCCGTGAAAAGCAGAAAAGGTGAGGGTTCCACCTTCACGGTAGAGCTTCCCCTGGAACTTACTGATGAAAGCAATGTTCAGAAGCAGGGATACTCCAACACCAATGTGGACTTGACGGGTGTGAAGATACTGTTGGCTGAGGATAACGACCTGAATGCGGAGATTGCAATGGTGCAGCTGGAGGAATTGGGTATCCGGGTGACCAGAGCCGCTGATGGCAAGGAAGCGGTAAAAACCTTTGCAGAGAATCCGCCAGGTACTTTTGATCTGATCTTTATGGATATTATGATGCCGGAGATGAACGGCTATGAGGCCACCGAGACTATCCGTTCCATGAATAATCGACAGGATTGCCTCAGCATTCCTATCATTGCCATGACTGCCAATGCCTTTGCAGAGGATGTTCAGGCATCTTTGGATGCAGGTATGAATGGCCATATTGCCAAGCCTATCGTCATAGATGAGGTGATCAAGGCAATTGCGCAAAATGTGAACAGATAAAAGCAGCCTGACTGATGAGGATTTCCGGAAAATCGGGAGCGGACCGGACGAATTTAGAAATACAACAAAAGGAAATGAATCGTAAAAGAGTTGCCGTCACTGGCAGCTCTTTTTCATATAATAGTGAAAATGTGAAATGGACGGATAAAACTTTGGCAGATCAGAAAATAGATAATCTATTAAATCTTGCAATGGATTCCACTGAAAGAGAGAGGGAGAAATCCTGGAATTTAAATGTTGGCTATGATGAAAAGATGCGTTTGTGGGATGTGATCGTGAAATACAGCGGTTCTGAGGAAGGGCTTTTGGGGGAAGGAATTACGGTTGTTCCTCTTCTTGGGGGATACGCCATTGTGACTTAGTGATGCCAACATAAGTAAAAATGGCTGTCCCTTCCATTTGTACCTATGTTGCTGCGACCACTTTTTTAGAGGAAGCCAGAAGACATCTGTGATGTCGAAAACGAGGGCATGGGGAATCGGAATCCCCATCAAGATGAAAACCCGTAAGTGAAGCAGTTGCCAAAATGGTACTACTGTTAAACACGGGTGGATCTTGCTCTTAGAAAAAGAACCTCTCACTTATATGGGAAAAGAGAGCCTCTTATACAACATGGAAATGAAAAAACCTCGCTATGGTAGAAATATGATTTTGTTGATATAATCACTATATAGTTCGGAGGGATTGATCAAATGGGATTGTTTAAGAAAAAAGGAAGAGCTGACATAGAAGCATGGGCAAAAGCCTTGATTCAGGGATATAAAAAAGGAATGCCAGTAGACAGATCAGTTTTGGAAAAGGAAATGGATCAGATTGGTTGTCTGAATCAATAGATTAAAATCAAGAATGATATGCTGAAAGATCTTCTGAAAGTACATCATGGTGTATTGCTGTATTACCTGGGAGAAGAAGATGAAAATGCAGATCTGACAATTAAGACAAAGAGAACAGGTATCCTTGCAATAGCGGCGCGTAATGAAGACGGTATGAGCAAACTTATTGAATCAGTAGAGGGGGATCAGGAACTTTATAAAGCATTCTGTGACAGTATGGCATCCCTGAAGCTGTATTTCAATATTGTGGAACCGTAATATCATTAAGGGTAGGAGTATTTTAAAAGAAGAATGTTTATAAAAGAAAAATATTTACAGAAGCTCAATAATATAACTGTAATAAATACATATTTTATACAGGGGATTGGGTAAGATTCATTCAAAAGAAGCTGTCACATATAGGTGGCGGCTTTTTTTGAAAATAAGAGAACAGTGCGGAGAATATAAAAGAGAAAAGGGGGAAAACAATGAAAATAATACTTTATGGTTACAAAACAACTTGTGAGTTATTTCAGATGCTTTTACCAGGGTATGATACAGAAATTCTGACGACACAGGAGGTGTTGATCCCGGCATTAATGGACGATGAGCCATCTGCAGTTTTTGTTCTTATGGATAATGCTGCCGGGATGGAAGGCGTTATTGCAATCAGACGAATTTATCCAGAACTTCCGATTGCATGGTTTTCCAGTGACCGTGATTTTGCACCACAGGCATTCAGACTGAATGTGGAATACTTTACAACTATGCCGATAAGTGTGGATAAAGTCGAGAAAGCTCTCAAAAAATGTGGATTTTAAGTTTGAGTATTGGTAAAATATAATAAACTTATAGCAAATAGAGTATAACAAGAGAAGGTGAAGAAAGTGCAGGAAGTTATAAGAGTTGCGGTCTGTGACGACATAAAAGAAGACAGGAACGCACTCATAAAGATTCTTTCAGACTATCTGGACAAAAATAATCTTTATGTGGAAATAGATGAATTTCCATCCGGCGAAGCTTTTCTCGCATCAGATACAACGAGATATCAGCTTGTTTTCATGGATATATTCATGGACAAACTGAATGGAATGGAGACAGCGAAGAAACGGATACGGGATAATAATAAAGTACAGATTGTTTTTGCAAGTACAAGTATTGATTTTGCAGCGGAAGCATTTACGATAGAGGCACTTCATTACATTGTGAAGCCTATAGAAGAAACACAGGTATATGGTGTTTTGGATAAGTTTTTTGACAGCTTTTATTCTATAAAAACGATAGAAGTAAAGGTAGGACGAATGGAGGAGAGCATCTATATTTCGGATATTTTGTATATAGAGGCAAAAGGCAAAAAAACGATCATACATATGAAATACGGCACTCTGGAGGCATCTCAGTCTCTTTCTGAGATGTCTCAGATCGTTCCTCAGGGAGAATTCTGTATGCCGATCCGCTGGGCACTTGTTTCTATGCGGGAAATTACGTCTATGCCGACAAATGTGCTGAAATTATCGGATCAGACAGAAATTCCTATCAGCCGTGGAAAGCGGGAAGAAATCAAAAGAGTATTTGCTGATTTCAGATGGGCACAGATGAGACGGAGAATGAGGGGCAGGTGAAAATAAATGACAAATATTATGGTGAGCTTGTTATGTATATTGGCTCATATACCGAGTCTTGTTTTACGATTTGTTCCATTTAAAGAACTTGTGTCAAAATGGCAGAGAAATTGGATATGGTCAGTTTATGGAGTGGGACTTCTGGCAGATTTTATGTTATGTCTGTGGATGGCTCAGAGAAACTACATATCAATAAGCTTCTACAAGATCAATTTGTTACTGTTCTGTGTGCTCATGGGAGTAGTTAATATTGTAGTTATCCGGGGGCATCTGAAAGAACATCTATTTACGTTCGGGCTTACAGCAGTGATTGTATGGATTGTTCTGGCAATTGCGGCATATATTACCGGAAGGATTGGATATCAGACGATAGAACAGGGACTGATCATTGAGAACATACTTGGAATTCTGATGTATGCAGCACTTTATCCGTGTTTCAGGAAGCTTATGATACATACTGTAAAACCTTTTCTGGGGATTGAAAGTGAGAATTATTGGAATACAGTATGGTTTATTCCGATTGCACTGTTCTTGAGCAGTATTTTGTCTCATGGACCGGAGGAATATACGGCGACTTTTCTGCAGGTGATAAGCAGAATTCTGATAGGGATCGCTGCTCTTTTTATCTGCCATAATATTGCGATGGATTATCGGCGGATCCAGGAAAAGAATCAGATGAACCAGCAGATCGAGATGCAGAAAAAATATTATCAGGCACTGACAACAGCAGTGGAGACAGAACGGGAAGTACGCCATAATTTTAAACACCAGCTTGCTGTGATAAAAAGATTCCAGGAAACCGGAAACAGCGCAGAATTAAAAGAATACTGTGACAGCCTGGAACTTAATCTTGCGGATATTACAGAGATTCCTTACACGGGAAATGCGGCAGCTGACGGCGTATTGTATCATTACGCATGTGTGGCAAAGGAAAGACGGATTTCTTTTACAGTATGCTGTAAATTAAATGGATTACCGATAGCTGATGCAGATTTGTGCTGTATCCTTGGTAATGCGCTGGATAATGCAGTAACTGCCTGTGAAAAATATGATAGAAAACGATATATTTCAATAGCAGCACAGAGAGAAAATAAATTATTGCTGTTGACAATAGATAATTCATTTGACGGAGTTTTACTGCAGAAAGAAGGAAAAATACTGTCGAAGAAACGGAAGGATGAAGAGGGGATTGGTATCCGTTACATGAAGCAGATTTGTGAGAAATATGGAGGAACAAGTCGGTTCCAGGCAGATGGAAGTCGGTTTGAAGCCAGCTTTATGTTGCCGTTATAAAATGGTTTTGTAATTAAAAATAGAATGTACCAGACTAAAACGAGCGAGAGCATCCAATATGCAGGATGCTCTCGCTTTTTTAGACCTTATTTTTTATGAAAAACAATAGCTCTGTCATAGATGATCTCGTAATAAGACGGACCTATATTCGTTTCGTCAAGATAAGCTCTGAATGCCAGCAGAAGATTACTTTCATTATCTACACCATAGAATTTACCTTTTTCATTATCTGTGGAATATTCGATAACAGCAGTATAGTCATCCATCTTGGTACGAGCCATTTTATAAACATAATACTGATCAGGATTTTCACAGTCATTACCGAGGTATTGATCTGCGCTTCCTTTGAATAAAGAGTCATATACACTGCATACTCCATTCAGCATTGGACGGCCGTAAAGAATAGCATTGGAGTAGCGGGCATTTCCTGTTTCTGTGTGGTTTACTCCATAAACAACAATAAAATCATCGTCTGAATTCAAGGTAAAATCTCTTGTCATCAGGTAAGTGGTATCACGGTTATCACCCTGAGCATTTCTATCGTTATAATAAGCGGTCAGTCCTTCCGGAACCGCAATATCTGTTTTCAGTTCTTCGTAGTCATACTCATCTGCATATTCAGCAATAATAGCATTTCGGATCGCATCCTTGACAACATCATCCTCGGTGTAGAGACAACAAAAGGCGGCTTCCTTCAGAAAGACAGCGCCAGAAAGAAAGTCGTAGAGCTGTCTGAGAAATACGGACTTGCCGTAGATCCGGATGCCATTATCGAAGACACAACGGTAGGCATGCAGCAGAGATCATGCAGGTAGCAGACAGATGCAGCGTTCTCAGAAAAGGCAAATACATCGGAACTGTAGACATTAAAGACACTACACCGGAAAAACTTTCCGCCATGATGGTAGGACGAGATGTCAATTTTATAGCAGACAAAGAGCCTGCAAAACCAGGCGAGGTAGTTCTTGATATCCAGAATATGTCTGTTGAATCCAAACGTCACAAAAATAACGCAGTAAACAACGTTTCCATGCAGGTACACAGAGGCGAGATCGTATGTATGGCAGGAATTGACGGAAACGGTCAGACAGAGTTTGTCTATGGACTTTCCGGTCTGGAACCATTAACAGGTGGAAAAATCGTTATGAACGGTCAGGATATCACAGAGATGTCAATTCGTAAACGATTGACATCAGGACTGAGCCATATTCCGGAAGACCGTCATAAACACGGTCTGGTACTTGACTATTCACTGGAAAATAAGCAGGACTTGATCAGATTTTCTCAGGAAATAAGTTTGTGACTATCGGATTACCGCTTGCAGTGATCATGGCAGTGGTTGTATGGGTTGTCCTTGAGAAAACCAAATTTGGTTTCGAATTAAAAGCAACCGGCATGAACAAGAATGCCGCAAAATATTGCGGTATGAAAGAGAAGAGAAACACCATTGTAACAATGATGATCGCCGGAGGCCTTTCCGGACTCGGAGCTGCTGTTTTCTATTTAAGTGGCATTGAAACCTGGATGGTCCAGCAGACAACTGTTCCGGGAATGGGATTCAACGGAATCGCAGCAGCATTCCTTGGAGGTCTGAATCCGATCGGCACGATCTTTTCCTCTTATTTTATCCAGCACATTACAAGTGGTGGAAGCTATGTAGACAAAACAATGTACTGTACACAGATCTCTGATCTGATCTCAGCATTTATCATTTACCTTTGCGGATTTGTATTCTTCTTCAAACTCTGGCTTAACCGTTATCTGGACAAAAGAGATGAGAAAAACGCCGCAAAACAGGTGAAAGGAGGAGAAAAATAATGGTTTTATTACTCCAATATACATTAATATTTGCATCTGTTCTGATCCTTGTAGCACTTGGCGGATGTTTCTCCGAACACAGTGGTGTAGTAAATATCGGTCTTGAGGGAATCATGGTTATGGGAGCACTCGGAGGAGCTCTGATGATGAAGTATCTTCCGTCAACAATGGCAGCGCCTCTGGTGATCCTGTTTGTAATTCTTGGCAGTGTGATCGTGGGAATGGTATTTTCCCTTTTCCTTGGTGTTGCGGCAATTCATTTTAACGCAGACCAGACACTTGTAGGAACAGCACTGAACCTGCTGGGACCTGCAGCAGCAGTAGTAATCGTAAGAGCCATCAATATGTCCGAAAGTATTGATAATGTCTCCTCTACAGTTGCTTACAAAGAAGCAAAGAAAGCGTTCCTCGTAAACATCGGAAAATTTGAGTTCAGTTGGTTTATGCTTTTGGCATTGCTGATTCTTATTGTATCATATATCATATTATATAAGACTAAGTTCGGTCTCCGTCTTATGGCATGTGGAGAGCATCCGCAGGCAGCAGACTCCGTGGGAATCAACGTTTACAAAATGCGTTATGCAGGTGTTCTGATTTCCGGAGCATTGGGCGGACTTGGCGGACTGGTTTATATTACAGCCGGTGTCAGTGAATGGAAATTTGAGAACGGCGTTGCCGGATTCGGATTCCTTGCACTTGCAGTTATGATCTTTGGTCAGTGGAAACCGGTAAATATCGGACTTGCAGCACTTTTGTTTGGTCTGTTCCGTGCACTTTCCAATGTTTATACAGGATTTGACGTACTGGTAGCATTAAAGCTTCCAAGTACCTTATATAACATGTTCCCGTATATTATTTCTCTGATCGTTCTTGTATTCGTATCCAAGAACTCCAGAGCACCGAAAGCAGAGGGTATTCCGTACGATAAGGGACAGAGATAAGGCCAGAAACGTATAAAACAATAACATAAGATGTGAAAATGTTTCACGTGAAAAATTCAGGTAAAGGATGGAAAGCTCATGAAAAATTATTCAGAAGATGCAAGCAGACAGTATCATATTCAGGTAGCAAAAGGTGAAGTAGGACGTTATGTGATCCTGCCGGGAGATCCAAAAAGATGTGCAAAAATCGCGCAGTATTTCGATGCTCCGGTACTGATCGCAGACAACAGAGAATATGTCACATATACAGGAACACTCGATGGCGTAAAGGTAAGCGTAACCTCAACAGGAATCGGCGGTCCGTCCGCATCCATCGCAATGGAAGAACTGTACCGCTGCGGTGCAGACACATTCGTAAGAATCGGTACATGTGGAGGAATGCAGCCGGAAGTAAAGAGTGGTGACGTAGTGATCGCTACAGGTGCGGTCCGTATGGAGGGAACAACCAGAGAATACGCACCGATCGAATATCCAGCAGTAGCAAACCTCGATGTGATCAATGCTCTTGTAAACGTTGCAAAAGAAAAAGGATTCCCGTGCCACACAGGTGTTGTACAGTGTAAAGATGCATTCTACGGTCAGCATGAGCCGGAAGAAATGCCTGTAAGCTATGAACTGCTCAATAAATGGGAAGCATGGAAGAGAATGGGATGCCTTGCATCAGAAATGGAATCCGCAGCTCTCTTCATCGTAGCTGGCAAACTTCGAGTAAGAGCAGGTTCCTGCTTCCTGGTAGTTGCAAATCAGGAAAGAGAGAAACTCGGCCTGGAGAATCCGGTAATCCACGATACAGATATGGCTATTCGTGTAGCTGTAGAAGCCATCAGAAAAATGATCAGAGAAGATCAGGCTAAACAGTAGTAATAAGCGAAACTGACAGCGGCAGAAAGAAAAGAGGACGAGCAAAAATGGAAATCAAAGAAATCTTAAAACATGTAGATCATACACTTCTTCTTCAGCCATCCACATGGGAAGAAATCAAACAGATCTGCGACGACGCAATGAAATATGGAACTGCATCTGTATGCATCCCTCCATGCTATGTAAAAGAAGCAGCAGAATATATGGATGGGAAAATGGCAGTATGCACAGTTATTGGTTTCCCAAACGGAAACACAACTACAGCAACAAAAGAATTTGAAACAAAAGATGCCATTGCAAACGGTGCATCTGAAATCGATATGGTGATCAATATCGGATGGTTAAAAGATAAGAAATACGATCTGATCGAGAACGAGATCAGAACTCTCAAAGCAGCATGCGGGGAAAAAATTCTCAAAGTTATTATTGAAACCTGTTTCCTTACAACAGAAGAAAAGATTAAAATGTGCGAAATCGTAACAGCAGCAGGAGCTGATTATATCAAAACATCTACAGGTTTCGGTGGCGGTGGCGCAACATTTGAAGATATCGAACTTTTCTCCAAACATATCGGATCAAACGTAAAAATGAAAGCAGCCGGCGGTATTTCTTCTCTGGATGACGCTGAGAAATTCCTTTCTCTGGGTGCAGACAGACTGGGAACAAGCAGAATCATTAAGATTGTAAAGAATGAAGAAGCAAGTGGATATTGATCATCTGTTATTATCGGCAGTCTGAAAATAGTCTGTCAGTAACAGGGATTGCAGTAATGAGCAAAAGGGTGAAAATAACGGAGGTGTAATATTATGCAGAACTTAGACAAAATAATGATTGACAAACTGATCGAGACAGCAATTGAGCAATTGAAATTTTCCTATACACCATATTCTAATTTCAAAGTCGGCGCAGCACTGCTTGCAAAGAACGGAGAAATCTACACAGGGTGTAACATTGAGAATGCAGCATACACACCTACCAACTGTGCCGAAAGAACAGTGTTCTTTAAGGCCGTAAGCGAAGGAATAAAAGAATTTGATGCAATCTGTATCGTAGGCGGAAAAGACGGCGTATTGACCGAATATGCGGCTCCATGCGGCGTGTGCCGTCAGGTAATGATGGAATTCTGTAACCCGGAGACCTTTAAGATCATTCTGGCAGTGGATAAAGATCATTACGATGTTTATACATTAAAAGAGCTCTTACCACAGGGATTCGGACCGCTGAATTTAGCATGAAACCAGTTTACATCAGGCTATATTTCTGGAAAATCCAGAAGTTTGACTGATAGATAAAGTATTATACGAAGCAAAAAATGGAGAAACATCATGACACAGGAACAACTGATCACATTACCGAAAATAGAACTGCATTGCCACCTGGATGGCTCACTCAGTCGTGAATTTATAGAGAAGCGCCTGGGAAGAAAGGTACTTCAGGAGGAACTGAGTGTATCAGACGACTGTACCAGCCTTGCAGAATATCTGGAAAAATTCACATTGCCTGGACAGTGCATTATGGATGAAAAAGGACTGGAAGAAGCCGGATACGATGTGCTCAGAAGCATGAGCAGAGAGAATGTCTGCTATGCAGAAATCCGCTTTGCACCTCTATTGTCGGTGACAGAAGAGATGAACTGCAAAAAGGTCATCGAAGCGCTGTTGAAAGGTCTGGAACGGGGCAAAGACGATTTCGGAGTAGAATTCGGTGTGATTACCTGCGCCATGAGATACCACAGCGAAGAAGAAAACAGCAAAATATAAGAGATGAGGTAAGGAAACATGAAAAATTATGAAAGAATTTTTGTAATTGTACTTGATTCTCTGGGAATCGGGGCAATGCCGGATTCAGCAAATTTTGGTGACACCGGAGTAGACACTTTTGGACATATTCTTGAGAAAATGGGTTCTCTTGATATCCCAAATCTCGCAAAACTCGGAATGCTGAATCTCCATCCGGCCGGAAATATGACAGGCGTGGAAAATCCGATCGGACGCTATACTCGTCTGAGTGAAGCCAGCAACGGTAAGGATACTATGACCGGACACTGGGAGATGATGGGAATCAAGACAGAAAAACCATTTAAAACCTTTACAGAAACAGGTTTCCCGCCGGAACTGATCGCTGAACTGGAGAAACAGTGCGGTAAGAAAGTAATCGGAAACAAAAGTGCAAGTGGGACTGAGATCATTGAGGAACTGGGAGAAGAGGAAATCGAGACAGGTGCAATGATCGTCTATACATCTGCGGATTCCGTACTTCAGATCTGTGGAAACGAGGAAACATTTGATCTTCAGAATTTGTATCGCTGCTGCGAGATCGCCAGAGAGATTACATTGAAGGACGAATGGAGAGTTGGAAGAGTCATTGCAAGACCGTATGTTGGAAAGAAAAAAGGCGAATTTAAACGTACCAGCAACCGTCATGATTACGCTCTGAAACCTACAGGACTTACTGCTTTAAATGCACTTAAGGACAAAGGCCTCGACGTGATCGGTGTAGGAAAGATCAACGATATTTTCTGCGGAGAGGGAATCACAGAGACATATCATTCAGACAGTTCTGTACACGGAATGGAGCAGACAATTGACATATGCAAAAAAGATTTCAAAGGATTGTGCTTCGTTAATCTTGTAGACTTCGACGCATTATGGGGACACAGAAGAAACGTAGAAGGATACGGAAGAGAAATTGAGAAATTTGATAAGAATTTGGGTGTCCTGTTAGAAGAAATGAAAGAAAATGATCTGCTTATCATCACAGCAGACCACGGAAACGACCCAACATATACAGGAACAGACCATACCAGAGAACATGTGCCATTTATTGCTTACTCCAAGAGCATGAAAAACGGCGGCGAGATTAAAAACGAAGATACATTCGCAGTGATCGGAGCTTCCATAGCAGATAACTTTGGTGTAGAAATGCCAGAGGGACCGATCGGACATTCTATTTTAAATGAATTAGTGTAAGAACGCTTACAGGGAAAAATGGTTTTGGAGTTGGTTTATCGGGAGAAAATCATATTTTCCGGTAAACCGCAAGGTAGATGAAAAACACAGAAAGTATAGGAACCGCATATGAAGCACAAATATTTACAAGACGCATTGCCGTTTCTGAAAGAAGTGGATAAAGAAAGACAAAGGCAATTTGAATTTTATTTCCGCAATGCACCATTGTGGGTTATGGACCTGCTTCAGAGCGAAGAACTGGAGCCGGGGACCACTTTTATCAGAGAGAATGAGCCGGCAGATACGATTTTCTTTATTGGAAGAGGCAGAGCGAAAGCTACGGATTATCGGATTTCCGGGATCGCATACGATTTCATGAAACCAAAAGATCTGATCGCGCTGGGTGGAATGGAAGTGATCATGGAACTTGAAAATTACCAGACTACCTGGGAAACAGAGACGAAATGTACAGTCGTAAAGCTGCCACGAGCTAAATATGAAAAATGGATTTACGCAGACACAGATATTTTCCGACTGGAATCAAAAATCACCTGCGAATCCCTGCTGGAAGAGAGCAGAAGAAATAGACTGTATCTTTTCCTTCAGGGTGCAGACAGACTGGCACTTCTTCTTGTTGAATGGTTTGAGAAATTCAACAGAAATGGCGAACTCTGCATCAATGAAAGCAGACAGAGCATTGCGGACGAGACTGGTCTTTGTCTCAAAAGCGTTAGCAGGGGAATAAAGAAATTCGCCGGAGATGGCCTGATCACCAAGAAAGGGAATCAGATATTGATCGACCAGGAACAATATGAAGGTCTGAGAAAGATTGTCAATGAAAATATGGACAGCTTCTCAGGATAAAAATCATGCAAAGATTGTTTCACGTGATACATTTAATAAAGGAGATTCAGCAGTAAATGAGTAAATTATATGAGAAACTGGAGACTTGCCTTGCAAGTGTACGCCAGAAAACAGATTTCAAACCAGAAGTAGCACTGATCCTGGGCTCAGGACTTGGTGACTATGCAGATGAGATTAAGATTGAAACAACCATCGATTATACAGATATCGAGGGCTTTCCGACCTCAACAGTAGCAGGCCACAAAGGGAGATTTGTATTTGGATATGTTGGAAATGTTCCGGTAGTGATCATGCAGGGAAGAGTTCACTATTATGAAGGATACCCGATGACAGATGTTGTACTTCCGACAAGACTGATGGGGATGATGGGAGCAAAGAAACTCATCCTGACAAATGCAGCAGGTGGTGCAAATCCGGAATATAAACCGGGAGACTTTATGATGATTACAGACCACATTACAACAGGAGTACCAAGCCCGCTAATTGGGGAAAATATCTATGAACTTGGTGCAAGATTTCCTGATATGAGCGAAGTATATAGTCTCCGTTTACAGGATGTCATCAGAAAATGCGCAGACAGATGCGGTATTAGGCTTCAGGAAGGGGTATACGTTCAATTTACCGGTCCGAACTATGAAACTCCCGCAGAAGTAAGACTGGCACAGTGGTGGGGCGGAGATGCAGTAGGGATGAGTACAGCATGCGAAGCTATGGCGGCTCGCCACATGGGACTTGAAATTTGCGGAATCTCCTGCATTACCAACATGGCAGCGGGAATTTCCAAAGAAGAACTCAACCACAAAGAAGTCCAGGAAACCGCTGACCGCGTGGCAAAATCATTTAAAGAGCTGATCACTGAGATTGTGGTAAATATGTAAAATTACAGCATATATGTTGTAAAAATAATGAATTAAAGAAAAAAGATCTTTGCAGATAGAAAGCAGAGATTTTTTTTCTTTTAAAAATGTTTGATGAACAAGACAATTGGTATATGTTTAAACTCTTTTACATGAGAGTAAGTCCTCATTTACGGCGTATGCTTTTCACAATTAAATCAAGGCGACTTATCATCAGCTATTATCACACGAGGTTAAGAATAGATTTAGCGTGGTATTATAAAAAAGACAGGAATATTGAAAACAGGCGTTTTCAATCTCCTGTCTTTTGTGCTAAAATAGGAAAAGAATTTATCTGAATAAATCGCTAAAGAGAGATAAATTATTAAAACATAAAACGATACAGAAAGGAAACTGGTTTTTATGGAAACAGGAACAATTTTTAAATTTCATAACGATCTGGATACAGACCAGATCATAGCATCACAGTATCTGTTACTTCCGAATCTGGATGAGATGAAAGGCCACGCCTTTGAATCCCTGGATCCGGATTTTTCTAAGAAAGTAAAACCTGGTGATTTCGTAGTAGGAGGAGAGAACTTTGGATGTGGATCCTCCAGAGAGCAGGCACCTGGCGTATTAAAAGCATTAGGTGTACAGGCAGTCGTAGCGAAATCTTTCGCACGAATTTTCTACAGAAACTCTATCAATATCGGCTTACCGGTAATTGTCTGTAAAGATCTTCCGGACGAAGTAAATACCGGAGACCAGATGGTTCTTCACATGTCCGAGGGAACTGTAGAAGCCAACGGAAAAACATATTCCTGTACAAAACTTCCGGAATACATGCAGAACATTTTAAATCAGGGCGGCCTGATCGCATCTCTGAACAAGGAGGAAAAGTAAAATGGGAATGACAATTGCAGAAAAGATTATCGCTGCAGCAGCAGGAGTAGACAGTGTAAAACCTGGAGATATCCATACAGTCAAACTTGACCGTCTGATGAGTAACGATGGAACCACACATCTTACTGTTGATATGTACAATAACAAATTAAAGAATCCGCACATTGCAGATACAAGCAAGCTTGTGTTTATCGTGGATCATAATGTACCGTCTGACAGCCCGAAAACAGCAGCATCCCAGAAGAAAATGAGAGATTTCGCAAAAGAAAACAATATTGATTTCTGGGAAGGCAAAGGTGTGTGCCATCAGGTTATGATCGAGAATTATGTCCGCCCGGGTGAACTGATCTTCGGCGCAGACAGCCATACATGCTCCTACGGTGCATTAGGCGCATTTGGAACAGGTGTAGGATGCACAGACTTCCTGTACGGAATGGTTACAGGAACATCCTGGGTACTGGTTCCTGAGAGCGTGAAATTCAATCTTGTAGGCAAACTTCCTGAGGGTGTTTATGCAAGAGACCTGATCCTTACAATTATCGGAGAAATTGGTGCAAACGGATGTAATTATCAGGCAATGGAATTTACAGGAGAGGGTGCAAAAACACTCAGCATCAGTGACCGTATGGCGCTCTGCAACATGGCAGTAGAGGCAGGTGCTAAGACTGGTATCTTTGAAGCAGACGAAAAGGCTATCGAATACCTGAAAGAACACGGACGTGAACCAAAAGCCGTATTCCACAGCGATCCAGATGCTGTTTATGCAAGAGAATATACATTTGATTTATCAAAAGTCCGTCCTGTAGTTGCCAAACCTGACTTCGTAGATAACGTAGTTCCTGCAGAAGAAACATGCGGAATCAAGATCAACGAAGCATTCCTTGGTTCCTGCAACAACGGACGTATTGAAGATCTCCGCGTCGGCGCTGAGATCATTAAGGGCAAGAAGGTCGCTGAGGGCGTCAGATTCCTCGTTGTACCTGCAAGCCAGACAATTTACCGCCAGGCATTAAAAGAAGGCCTTATAGACACCTTTATGGACGCTGGAGCCATTGTTATGAATCCGAACTGCAGCGTATGCTGGGGAAGCTGCCAGGGTGTTATCGGTGAAAACGAAGTTCTCATCAGCACAGGAACCCGTAACTTCAAAGGCCGTGCAGGACATCCGAGCTCCAAAGTATATCTGGGATCAGCAGCTACTGTTACAGCATCTGCTATTACAGGAAAGATTGCGCTGGCAAGTGAAGTATAAATTACATAAATAAGATAGTGAAACCGAGATGTGGGAAGCAGTGCTCCTGGTTTCACGTGATGTTAAACACAGATGTTTCACGTGAAACATGAAACATTTTGTTGAGAAACTATAGATTCTGCATATATTTCGTTTACATTTGGAATGTAAGCTCAATACATATGCAGACGTAGATATAAAGAGGTAAAATTATGGAAAAATTCACAGGAAAAGTGTGGGTACTTGGCGATGATATCGATACAGATATCATTATCCCGACAGAATACCTCGCACTGAAAACAATCGACGATATGAAACAGTATGGCTTTTGTCCGCTGCGCCCGGAACTGGCAGGACAGATTCAGCCGGGAGACATTATTGTTGCAGGAAAGAATTTCGGATGCGGATCTTCCAGAGAACAGGCACCGGAAATCATCAAAGCACTGGGGATCCAGTGTGTAATTGCCAAATCTTTTGCAAGAATTTTCTTCAGAAACTCTATTAATAACGGACTCCTCCTGATCGAACAGTCAAATCTCCACGATGACATCAAAGAGGGCGACGAAATAACCGTAGTGATGAACGAACATGTAGATTACAATGGAAAACAGTACCCGATCGCTTCTCTGCCGGAGAATCTGATGAGTATTATCCAGGCAGGCGGACTTGTAAAAGCCATGCGTAAATTAAACGGTCTGGATTAATGGGAAAGGAGAAGCAAATGGGCGAGACAGTTATTGAGAAAATCATTAGAAACAATGTTGGAAAAACAGTAAAGCCAGGAGACATCGTAACGGTCAATGTAGACAGAGTTATGATCCATGATATATTTATCCCGTTCGTAGCAGAAAAGTTCGAGGAAATGGGCTTTACGAAGCTCTGGGACCCGGATAAAGTAGTTTTGATTTACGATCATCTGGTTCCTGCAAGTCAGTTAGATGATACCAGACATTTCCATACAGGAGATGCTTTTGCAAAGAAATACGGCATGAAAAACGTCCACAGAAGTGACGGAATCTGCCATCAGTTAATGACTGAAGCGGGCTACGTGAAACCAGGCAATATTGTATTCGGTACAGACAGCCATACAACTACTTACGGATGTGTAGGTGCATTCTCTTCTGGTATCGGATATACAGAAATGGCAAGTATCCTGGGAACAGGAACGATGTGGATCAAAGTTCCGGAGACAATTAAAGTCGTGATCGAGGGAGAACTTCCGGAAAACGTTATGTCCAAAGACATTATCCTGCGTCTGATCGGTGATCTGGGCGCTGATGGAGCTACATACAGAGCACTTGAATTCACAGGCAGCACAATAAAGAATATGACGGTAGCAAGCCGTATGACCATGGCAAACATGGCAATCGAGGCCGGTGCGAAATGTGCATTATTCACACCGGATGAAAAGACCGCAGAATACTGCGAAATCGAGTTAAATGACTTCCAGAAGAGCCTTGTAGGCGATGAGGATGCAACATATATGAAGACTATTACATATCGCGCAGAAGACTTCGTACCGGTTATGGCATGCCCGTCTCAGGTAGATAAGATCAGAAATGTAAGCGAACTCGAAGGAACAGAAATCGATCAGGTATTCATCGGATCTTGTACAAATGGTCGTCTGGAGGACCTGAAAGCCGCTGCAGAGGTCTTAAAAGGCAAAAAGGTAGCAGATTACGTGAAATTAATCGTAACCCCTGCAAGCCGTAAAATATATCGTCAGGCAATCGAACTGGGAATCCTGGACACTTTAGCAGAGGCAGGAGCCATGATCACACATCCTGGATGTGGATTATGCTGTGGACGTGCAGGCGGAATTCTTACAGACAGTGAACGTGTAGTAGCTACAAATAATAGAAACTTCCTTGGCCGCATGGGAACTTCCAAGGTAGAAATCTACCTTGCATCTCCGAAAACAGCAGCTGCATGTGCAGTAGCTGGTAAAATCGTAAGTCCAGAGAAATAAATTGGACAATAAATTTAATGTGACATAAATCGTACTAATAAGCAATAAAACAAGAAACTAACAGATAAGTCCACTGTATTATTTATAAAAAGAGTAAGCAGTGGGCTTATTTTATGTTATAAAATGATACGGAGACGTATTTCATATCGCATAATAGAGTATCTGACTGGATAATACAGTAAAGAAAGGGTGTATTTGACGATAAATAGGGGAAGAAAAGATACATATGGAATTTCTGACAGGTTTGCAGAACTTCTATATGTATCTTTTTATGTTATAGCAAATAAAATGTTAATATTCTTATGTTATAAGAGCAAAAAAGTTCTTCAGAATTGTCTAATAGAAGGAATGTACGATATACAATGGAATATTTGTTATAGGACAAAAAGATGTAACAAAACTTCGATTTTATAAAATACTCAATACAGTGTTTGAAGAAGAATACCACCTGGAATCTGTTTTTAGAAAACAAAAATAGAATTTTATAATACATTGTAGTGTTGATATATATATGAACTTTTGTCTACATATAATAAGACGTAGATGTAAGTGTGATAAATCAGTTGACTGTATTTTATCAGATATTAATAAATGCTATGTAGATTAACAGCCAGGATTTATTGTACTAGAGCGTGTTTGAAAAATCATTCCCGCAATCTGTACGCCCCACTTTGCGGTATATTTTGCCCGAATTCGGTTGTCGTGGTCCGGTGGTAGCCCGCTGCGACGCCCCCATCCGAACGAAACCTCCCACAAATTGTGACGCACATCCTGCAGAAAACCCTTTTCAAACACGCTCTAATCTTATTTAGGGTTTCGTATATAGTTTGAGATTGATTATAGAGGCAATGCGGAGCAAGAGATTCGGCATAGAAATGGTTATTTTGCCATGAGTAGGCATGAAAGAGGATGATTTTATCTTCCTGGTCCAAAATAGTAATAAAATATATGCTATTTTGAACTTAAAATAAAACAAATGGGATATATGAAATGATACAAAAACCGCGTAAATAAAGGATTTTTTAAAGATATTGAACATAAAAGTGAACTAATATTGAACCAAAATGGAGAAAGTTTAATAGTAGTTCAAAATAATAAATTAAACTAATTGAACCGAAATAACAAAATGATTAATAAGTTCAATATAGTTCAAAATAAAATGAACCAAGAACTGAACTGAATATTGAACTTTGTTAATAAAATTGAAAATAATGAAATTTACCGTTGAATTATCAGTTCAATTATAGTATAATAGCAAAGAAAAAACTTGAAAAAGCTGATAAAATGCGGGTTTTAAAAATGAACAGAACATATGTTTATATATAAGCCCAGAAGAAATATATTTGAACTTGATTAATGTTTGTATGTATTTTCATTCCCGTATAAACGATATAACATACCTGTTCTTTCTATAATAATATATGTAAAAGAGTTAGGAAGTATACCAACATTCCATTAATTAGAACGGGGTAATTTGTTTCTTACAAAGAACGGAGATTGTATTTATGAATAATATATTTGCTGAACGATTAAAAATAGCGATGGAACAGAAGAATATGAAGCAGATTGACCTTGTAAAGAAGGCGGCAGAGCAGGGAGTAAAACTTGGAAAGAGCCATGTGAGTCAGTATCTGAGCGGCAAAACAACTCCCAGATCTGAAATCCTCCATTTCCTTGCGAATACATTAGAGGTAGAAGCGGATTGGTTAAAAGGAAATGATACAGCAGTAGAACCACTAAAGAAAGACACAAATGAGGCAAGAGTTCAGATGGAAAATATGAAATTTGATTGTAATTACAATAATAATATGAAAGAAAACGAGAATAATACAGTAGAAGAAGCACAGGTTCGCGAATTTAAAAAGTCATCAAAGCTGGATAATGTGTTATATGATGTAAGAGGACCTGTTGTTGAGGAAGCTGCACGTATGGAGGATGCAGGAACTCAGGTTCTGAAGCTGAATATCGGAAACCCGGCACCGTTTGGATTCAGAACACCGGATGAAGTAATCTATGATATGAGACAGCAGCTGACAGAATGTGAGGGATATTCCCCTGCAAAAGGTTTATTCTCTGCCAGAAAGGCAATTATGCAGTATGCGCAGCTGAAAAAACTTCCTAATGTATCTATTGAGGATATTTATACAGGAAATGGTGTCAGCGAGCTGATCAACCTTAGTATGTCAGCTTTATTAGATAATGGAGATGAAATTTTAATTCCATCCCCGGATTACCCATTATGGACAGCATGTGCAACTCTTGCCGGAGGTAAAGCAGTACATTATATCTGTGATGAACAGGCAGAGTGGTATCCAGATATGGATGATATACGAAGAAAAATTAACAGCAGAACAAAAGCAATCGTTATTATAAATCCGAATAACCCGACTGGTGCGCTGTATCCGAGAGAAGTATTACAGCAAATAGTAGATATTGCCAGAGAACATCATCTGATCATTTTCTCTGATGAGATCTATGATCGTCTGGTAATGGATGGTGAAGAACATATTTCTATTGCTTCTATGGCTCCTGATTTATTCTGTGTAACATTTAGTGGTCTGTCAAAATCACATATGATCGCAGGATTCAGAATTGGATGGATGATCCTGAGCGGTAATAAAGCAATTGCCAGAGACTATATCGAAGGAATTAAGATGCTTTCCAATATGAGACTTTGTTCTAATGTACCGGCACAGTCAATTGTTCAGACTGCATTGGGTGGACATCAGAGTGTGGAGAGTTATATTGTTCCTGGTGGACGTATTTATGAGCAGAGAGAGTTTATTTATAATGCATTGACAGATATTCCGGGAATTACAGCTGTGAAACCGAAAGCAGCATTCTATATGTTTCCTAAGATTGATACAAAGAAATTTAATATTGTAAATGATGAGAAATTTGCATTGGATTTGTTAAAAGAAAAGAAGATTTTGCTGGTACATGGCGGTGGATTTAACTGGCATCAGCCAGATCACTTCAGAGTAGTTTATTTACCTAGAATAGAAGTACTGAAAGAAGCAGCCGGAAAGATCAGAGATTTTCTGGAGTATTATCAGCAGGAAATCTAAGATTTTACTTGTTAGAGTAGAAAAAAGCGTATATGTTTCACGTGAAACATAACGCTTTTTCTTTTATAAGATAAAGTATTCTATAAAAAAGATGAAGTGAAAAGCAATATATGATACTGAAGATAAAACTATAGTATAAAAAAGGTTATAGAAATAGCAGAATAATATTTTTGTAATAAAAGAGACATTGTTTCACGTGAAACATTCACAACGATTTTATAAAAAATTAAGTGGTGAAGCAAGCACAGATGTGATAAACTATATTCAACGTATTCTTTGCAAAACAGTTATTACATGATCCTGAAAGATACATGATATACTTATCTGCAAAGATGTATTGGCACAAATTGGAGGTACGACAGAAGATGGAAAATGAGGAAAAAAACCAGACAGAACAGCAAAGTAAAAGCCAGTCAGTCTGGAAAGAAGTATGGGACTATGCAAAGATCATTATTGCTGTTTTCGTCATAGCATTTCTGCTTGGACACTTCGTATATATTAATGCGAGAGTACCATCAGGATCTATGGAAGAGACAATTATGACAGGCGACAGAGTATTTGGAAATCGTCTGGCATATATAAAAGATGATCCAGAGAGATTTGATATCGTAATATTCAAATATCCGGATGACCCATCTCAGCTTTTTGTAAAAAGAGTAATCGGCCTGCCTGGAGAAACCGTAAATATTGTGGATGGAAAAGTATATATCAATGATTCTGAAGAACCATTAGATGACAGCTTTTGCCCGGAAACACCGGAGGGAAGTTTTGGACCATATACGGTTCCTGAGGGATGCTATTTCATGTTAGGAGATAACAGAAACCACAGTATGGATTCCCGTTATTGGCAGAATACCTTTGTAGAAAAAGATGCAATTGAGGCACAGGTGGCAGTTCGTTACTGGCCATTAAATAAGATTGGAACTGTGAAATAAAAAAGTACATGAGAGACCGTTAGATCAGCAGGAAAGAGTTGATTTAACGGTCTTTTTTGTTGTCGGAGGATTTTGCAGATGCTATACTAAATAGAGACATTGTAGTTGTTCAGCAGGACTCTGGTTTGAGAGGTTTCAGTCAAAATTTTTCCACCAAAGATAAATTAACCTTGAAGCTACTGGACAATTACGAAACAGTTACTGAAAAGTGCAGACAGGTATGAAATAAGAGAAGGAGAAGAATATGAATAAATGGAAGAAGTTCATAGCAATAGGACTGGCAGTATCTATGCTCGCGCCCTCCTGTATACCACAGACATTATGGGCAGCGGAATTTTCTGTCGACGGAAATGTAATTGTACACGAAGAATTTGAAGACGGGGCAGAAGAGGAACTGCCAACTGAGAAAGACGATAAAGAGGTATTTGGGACAGGAGAATCGGAGCCTGATAATGAGGCGGAAACATCTTCAGATGATATGGATCATCCTAAACAGCCAGAGTCAGGGGACGCGGATACAGCTCAGGCAGCAGAAGGATATATCATACAGCTCTATAGTGAGGGAAAACTGCAAAAGTCATATGCGATCCCATATGCAGACATTGAGACTGCGAAAGCACCGGCAGCATTAAATGGAAAAGCTGGTTATACATTTAAAGAATGGAATACAAAAGAAGATGGTACTGGTAATGCGTACAAACCAGGAGACTCGATCAGAAACTTACTGATATCAGTCAATTCAGAAGTGCAGACACAGGGAGAAAATGAGCAGAATACCGTTCAGACTGCAGCAACAGAAGGAAATATGGAGACTTCTCAACTGTCAGGTACAAAAACAATAGTAAATGAAAATGGAACAGCGAATGCAGCAGTACAGCAATCTGAAAATACAGAAGAAATATTGGATGTAGCAAACGTAGTTGCGACAGAAAGCACAGATGATGCAGAAATTGCAACTAATGCAGAACAGATTGCGGATACACAACAGCCAATTGTTTCAGAAGAACCATCCGATACAGAAGAACCAGCAGGTACATCATCTGAAGTATCAACTACAGAGAATAAAGATACAGTAACCTTATACGCTATCTGGGAAAAAGCTTCTGCGTATAAGATTACATACAAACTTAATAAGGGAAAAAATAATTCATCCAATCCGAAGACCTACACAGTAGAAGATGAGATTAAATTAAAAAATCCAACACGTTCCGGATATCATTTTGTAGGATGGTATACAGACAGAAAGTACAAAAAGAAGATAAGCGTGATCGAGAAGGGGACGGAAGGTGAACTTACTTTATATGCAAAGTGGACAAAGGAAATCAGTCCATCGGCAAAAGCGGCTACATTGACATCTATAAAAGGAACAAAAGCAAAGACCATCACAGCCTCTGCAACTGTCTCCAATTACGTAAAAAGTACAGACAGTTATTATTATCTGGTGTATGTAGATTCTAATACAGGCAAGGTAAAGAAAGCAGCAGCGAAGGTAAATAAGCCAGAAACAGCAAATGGAAAAATTACATTTAAACTGGATATTTCTGGACATCCGGAATATGCACAGGGAAAATTCGCAGTAGGAGTAAAGAAATCCAAGACTATATATACAGTGATCAGTTCGAAAAGTTATGTCAGCAATCCGGAAAAACTCAGTTCAAATACAGCAACATATTTTGTACCAAAAACGAAAAAAGGGATACAGTCCACGACTTTCAGTGAAGTAACCGATACAAAATCCAAGACTATATTTTTCAACTTATATATTTCAGATCTAATGAGAAAAGACAGTGGGGTGGAAACGTATAAGTATAATGGAAAGACGTATCATTTTAATGGTTTATATGGATATATGAATCTGGTTCAGCAGTGCAATGCAAAAGGAATTCAGGTGACTGCACAGATAAGTATTGATAAGAATGCAAGTACCCAGAGTTTTACCACGGGAAACAGTCCATATGCAGAAACTGCTTACTATGGATGGAATACAGATAACAGTACAACGAGACAGACTATGGAGGCAATGTTTGCATATCTGGGAGAGAAGTTTGGAAGCAATAATTGCTATATCAGTAATTGGATCCTTGGAAATGAAGTAAATACTATGAGTGGATATTATTACGTAGGAAACGTCAGTTTCTCCAAATTTATTTCCATGTACAGTGAAGCATTCCGCTGTCTGTACAATGCAGTACGCAGCAGCCGGGCAAGTTCCAAAGTATTTATTTGCCTGGATAACTGCTGGAACCAGAAAAATGCATTTACAGTCTGCTACAGTGCAAAATCAACGTTAGACAGTTTTGCATCTAAGATTTCCAGTATGCAGAAAGGTGTTAACTGGAATCTTGCATATCATGCCTATAATCAGCCGCTTTCAGACTCTCAGTTCTGGTCAGGAGCAAATGCATCTATGTTTACCAGTGATGCAAATTCAACAACATTTATTACAATGCGAAATATTGAGACACTGACAAACTATGTAAAAAGTAAATATGGATCAAATACAAGGATTATTCTTTCTGAACAGGGATTCTCTTCTGCATCCGGAGGACAGGCAAACCAGGCGGCAGCACTGGCACTGGCATATTACAAGGCAGCATGCAATCCAATGATTGATGCGTTTATTATAAGAAGCTACAAAGACGAAGCTCATGAGGTTGCGCAGGGACTAGCGATGGGATTGAAGGATGCAAATGGCAAAAAGAAAACAGCATTTAATATTTTTGCCAATATGGATGGTTCTAATTCACTGAAATATACAGAGAAAGTATTGAACAGTCAGGTAGGAAACTGGAAAGCACAGGTTCCAGGGTATACCGCGAAGAGAATTTTCAATATGTATAGAAGTTAAGTAATCGATAATAGCAGGATATCATAGACAGAGGCCGGATATCCTGCTATTATCATGTGTGGAAATATATATTTTCATGAAAATCATGTTGATGATTGAACAAACGGAAAATCATCACAAATTAAACACATTTTTCCCACACAAAGAACACAAATCATTTCTATACTTAGAAGCATCAAAAGGAAACAGAGATAAATAAACATGAAGCAATACTTAAAAGATTCATTTCAGATTGCTTTATGAAATTGACATAGATCCAGGGAGGGACTTTATTATGATGAATAAAGATAACAGAAATGATAAAATTAGAAAAATCGCAAAGAAAGGTCTTACACTTAGCCTGTGTGCAGTACTTGCAGGCGGATTGGCAGCAGGAAGCTTTGAAGGAATCAATAAGATTACAGGAACAACAACAGTAGAAGCAGCAAATAAAGATGAAACAACTTTGACATTTGCAAAATCTGAGAAGAAAGCAGACGACAGTGATTCTGCAACAGATGACAGCACAGAAGCAAAAGACAGCACAGCAAAAGGTAGCCTTGATGTATCTGATATTGCATCAGAAGCACTTCCGTCTATCGTATCTATCACAACAAAATCTGTTCAGGAAGTACAGAACTACTATGGAATATATGGAATGTACGGATATGCTCCACAGCAGCAGGAACAGGAAGTGGAAGGTAGTGGTTCAGGTATCATTGTTGGTAAGAATGATGATGAACTTCTGATCGCTACAAATTATCACGTAGTAGAAGGTGCAGATACATTGTCAGTAGCATTTGTAGATGGAAATGCAGTAGAAGCATCTGTAAAAGGATTTGATGAAGAGAGAGACCTTGCAGTTGTATCTGTAGCTCTGGATGATATTGACAGTGACACAATGGACGCTATTTCCGTTGCAAAGATTGGCAGCTCCGATGATCTGAAAGTTGGTGAGCAGGTAGTTGCTATTGGTAATGCTCTTGGATATGGTCAGTCTGTTACAACCGGTATTGTAAGTGCTAAGAACCGTAGAATGGATTCTGATAACAATACAGTAACAGATGGAAGTGATGACAGCAGTGCAGGTGTAAACCTGATCCAGACAGATGCAGCTATCAACCCTGGTAACAGTGGTGGTGCTCTTCTGAATATGGAAGGTGAGGTTGTAGGTATCAACTCTGCAAAACTTGCATCTACAGAAGTTGAAGGTATGGGTTATGCAATCGCAATCTCTGATGTAACAGACATTCTTCAGAACCTGATGAATGAGACTTCCAGAGATAAACTGGATGATTCTGAGCATGGTGTAATTGGAATTAAATGCACTTCTGTAAGTTCTGAAGCAGTTCAGATGTATGGAATTCCAGCAGGTGTATTTGTATCAGAAGTAACAGATGGCGGTGCAGCAGATAAAGCAGGTTTGAAAGCAAACAGTGTTATTACAGAATTCAATGGAAAATCTGTTTCAAGTGCAGATCAGTTGATTGAATATCTTTCCTACTATGAACCAGGTGAAGATGTAGATCTGACAGTTCAGGTTCCTAGTGGAAATGGTTATAAAGAAGAAACGATCACAGTGACTCTGGATGAAAATACAAATGCTGATGACAGCAAGAGCGATAGCAGCAAGGACAGTAAAAAAGATAAAAAGGATAAAGGAGACTCAAAGTCAGATAACAACGAAGATGCTGACAGCGAAGACAACAGCGATTCCGATGAGAATGACAACGAAAATCCGTTTATCGAATATTTCCAGAATCAGGGATTTTTCAGATAAGCTGAATGTTAAACAGTAAATAAGGTTTATATATGTTTGGCAGCAGGGATTAATACTTATAAAAATATGATTTGTATCAGCACTTTCATATGTGACAGACACTTGCATATGAAAGTGCTTTTTTTGGGATGAATTAACTATTTTTCGTGCGATTTTTCGCGATTCTTTTTTGTAAGAATACTTGTGAATGGCTACATGGTGTGATAAAATAATCATATTGCAAAAACAGGCGAATTATAGGAAATACTGGTACTGCATGAATTGGTATAGCGATAAATTGGAAGGTTGTTAACGTAAATAAAGAGGAGATAGATATGACAGTAAAAGAATGTTATGAACAGATGGGTGCGGATTATGAAGGTGTTCTGGGAAGACTGAGAAGTGAAGGTCTGATTAAGAAATTTGCGAAGAAGTTTCTGGATGACGGAAGTTTTCAGAGTCTGAAGGATAATCTGGCACAGGGAAATGGTGAAGAGGCTTTTCGTGCCGCTCACACATTAAAAGGTGTATGCCAGAATCTTGGATTTGACAATCTGTATAAACCAAGCTTTGATATTACAGAGCAGCTCAGAGGCAGAAGCACAGAAGGTTGTGAAGAACTTTTTGCAAAGGTAGAAGAGCAGTACAAGAAGACAACTGATGCGATTCAGATGATGGACGATTGATTTTGTAGTAATGGCGTCAGATGAGCAGCGAGGAAGCTGCATAAAAAGGTAAAGAATAATGAGTGATATTACTGAAGTTCAGGCATGTATTTTTGATGTAGATGGGACCCTATTGGATTCTATGCCCGTGTGGGATGATATCGGAGAACGCTATCTGACAAGTCTTGGAATTTCGGCAAGAGAAGGACTTCATGATGTGCTGAATACCATGAGTCTGGAACAGGGAGCAGTTTATCTGAAGGAAGAATATCAGATTGATAAGCCGATTCCACAGATTGTAAAAGAGGTTCTGAAAATTGTAAGTGATTTTTATCGGTTTGAAGCACCATTGAAACCAGGTGTGAAAGAAACGCTGGAATGGTTGAGTGAGAAGAAAATTAAAATGGTAATTGCCACTTCCAGTAATAAAGAACTGGTGGAAGCAGCGCTGGAAAGAAACGGTGTTCTGCAATACTTTGAGCAAATTTATACATGCACAGAAGTTGGTGCAGGGAAAGATGAACCGAAGATTTATCTGGAAGCGGCAAAATTTCTGCAAACAAAGCCAGAGAATACAGCGGTATTTGAAGATGCTATCCATGCTGCAGAGACGGCAAAGGGGGCAGGTTTCGTAGTTGTTGGTGCTTATGATGCAAGCAACGAGGAGAATCTTTCCAGAATGAAAGAAGTTTGCGATTATTATTATGAAAGAATGGATGAAGTAATACAAGCTGATAACTAATGTACCGAAGGCTGGTATACTGCATTTTGAAAATCAAAAAGAACAATATATACAAAGAATAAGAAGAGTTTCTGTAAAAGGGGAAAACGACAGAAACTCTTTTTGATTAAATAGACTCTTTTAAGATATGGATTATATTTTGAATTAATGTACAGGCTTCTTCTTGAGAATAGTAGTTTGTTTCTTCCAGCTGTTCCAGATAATCTTTGAAGATCTGGAAAAACTGAGATTCGCAGATAATAAGAAAAATGGTTTTTCCATTACTTGTATTATAAGTTAATTCACAGTCTGTATCCCTGACGCACAAATGCAGATTTGCCGGGAGATACTGTAGGGAACCTTTCAGGATTCGGTAATAATCATGCTGGCAGCAGAATTTGATTTCCTTCAAAAGGGTAAGGCGCTGCTCCGGAGTAAAAGGATGATAGAAGGTATCTGGAAATTCTTCGATTAATCCGGTTTCGGCAAAGTGTTTAATGCCTGCTTCTGTAAAATAAATCAGGAAATTACCATGTTCTACACGTTCTCTGTTTTTCAGAAATATTTTTTCTATCATAGGAATCATGACTTTCGATTGAGGAAGATCATGGTTAAATGCATCTCTTAATAGTTTACCTGTGATAAAAGGAGTCAGACAGGCTTCAGGCTGAATTGCAATGATTTTCTTGTCAGAGTCCTCTTTGGCGTCATCAATAGTGTGAAAAACTGACAGATAATTTTCCGGTGAAACTAACACAGGTTTAAAAAGAGGCTGACATTGTGATTTATTTTTCTTAAATATTTTCCATAGCATATTAATAGTTTTCTTATCTTGATAGCATAAACCATTTTGGTAATCAATTGTACACATGACAGCAGCATCTGAAGTAAGAATCAGATAAGGCATAATCGCAGGACTATAAGGGCTGGATTTCGAATTGTTATAAAAATAAAAAGTATTATAATCAAGACCATTGGTATAAATCGGAAATATTTCTTTTAAATATTCCAGATTATATAATTGATTCTGCGCATTAAAAGTCATACGACTGGTAAGCGAGAAAATATGGTCAATGCATAAAGTGCCAGAAGGATTTAAGCAGGCAAGAAGTCGGAAAAGAAAGTGGTAATCCGGTTGGAGAAACAGACCTATTTTTCCGGAAACTTTACTGGCTTCTCTTAATATTATCTGATGAACACAATTGTCAATATACTGTTGAGATGAAAGTACTGTAAAGTCATTGTATGAATTGAAATCAATCAGTGGCACAGAGGACATAGGAGGTAAAGGCTCTGTCGGTTTATCCGGGAATTGACAAATAAAATCTTCTACACTTTTTCGAGAATAGTATGGTGTAGATCCTATATGAGATACCTTCCAGGCATTTATCAAGGTATGAGTTTCTGAAGGGGTAAGCTGCATGAACTGCGCAATTTTCTTTACAACAGCAATATCACCGGGAAGTCTTTTATCATTAATAAATTTATAAATAGTAGAACGCTCAACACCACAATAACGAGCAAGGGGTTGGACTTTTATATTTTTTTCTTCCTTAAAACTATTCAGGACATCTGAAAATACGGACATGGGATTAAGATCCTTTCTCTTTTGTATGTAAGTTTATCATACCATATTTGGGAATGTAAGTCATTAACAAAAGAAGGTGGTGTCTTAAAAATGGAAAAAACGGTTCACAAAGTATGCCGCATATTGTGGAAGTAAAGAAAAAAGTGGTAAAATAATCAAAAGTACGAATTATATTAAGGAGAAAAGAATTCATGAAAAGGAAATTTAAACAGGGAATAGTATTTATTTTAGCAATCTTGCTGTCAATTACAGCAACACCGATGTACCTGATAAATGCAAGTGTACCATCAAATTCATATAATAAAAATATTTATCAAGTGTATTCTGAATTGGTTTTAAAAGATAAAGATGAATATGGGTATTATCCATATTTTGGATGTGAAGATATAAATGGTGACAAGATTCCGGAATTATTTATTTTCCGAAGTTATTATAAGAAGGGTGGATATGATGTTTACACATATAAAAATGGAAAAATTCAATATTTGTCTAAAGTAACATGTGGAAGCTGGCTTATGTATACTAGTAAAGTACTTGTATGTAGAAACGCAGATGAGATAACTGTATATAAATGGAAGAATAATAAGTTGGTAAAAGATAAATGGTATATTTATTCTTCAAAAAATCGTGAAAAGTTTGCAAAGGCATCTTATAAGTATGTTGGAAAGGCAATAAATAAATATAAAAGTAAAAATAAAACAAAGCAATTGAATTATCTGAAAAACTGCTTGAAGAAATACTAAATGTGCGATGATGTTAGGATAAAGATAGTCAGAAAGGGACGTTGAAAATATAAAAAATTAGAGAGTAATTTTATTAACTGTCTGGATTAAAAAATATGAATCCAGACAGTTTTTTAGATTCTAATACCAACGTGTCATTGGAAGTTCATTATTAACTCCCTTAGTCATAAGAATGTGATGAAAATCAAGAATTCCGTTATAGAAGGTAGCGGCACATGCAGATAAGTAGAGATTCCACATATGCAGGAACAATCCATTTTATTTACCTGTGCTTGATACAGAGTATCATCTTCATGAATGAAATAGCTACAGGAATAACTCATAGTTTTACCAAGCCATAATTGTAGAAATTATTTCCGATATCATAGTGGCTGGTTACTTCTTTTTTCTGGTTCTTTTTAGAAGTGGAGCTGAATATAATCTTTTTCAGAGCAAATTCATTGGTAGAGAATTTACCCATCTGTCCCAGAAAATGATCCAGTGATTCGTAAAGATTTCCCTCCATATCAAGATCACCGCGCATATAAGCTTCACCAAATGCTAGTGAAATACTCTTGACGAGATCTGCGAGAGGAATTGCTTTCTTGAAATTAATTTAAATGTGTATCAGTTAAGTAGAAAATATTGTCCACAAAGCATGCCACATATTGTAAGAAAAAATGCTTGATGATAAAATAAATTCATACAAATCGAACAAATTAAACAAATAGTCACATCAGATGTGGATATCTGATAGACTATAGCAAAAATGTAAGTACTCTTATAATTTTTTAGAAAAGAACGTATAAGATAATTACATTGATCAAAGAAAGGAGGGTGCAAAAGGGAATTAGAAGAAAGATTAGCATTATTTATGGAAAGGAGAGTTTTATAATGAAACATTTGAGAACAAAAATAAAAAGTGTAATTGCAGTGATCTGTGCATTTCTGATGGTATGTATGGTAATGAACACGCCGGCATATGCGGCATATACGCGAAAGTGTTATCTGATTAATAACGCAAATACGACTGTTTATAGTAATTCCGGATTAACCAGACGTTATGGAACAATTTATGGTTCTGATGAAATTACAGTATTGTATGTTTCGAGTCGTTATTGTAGAGTTTCTTATCCGATATCTTGGTCAAGATCAAAGACAGGATATATTCCGACAAGTGCAATTTTAACAGGAACATCCGGTAATACTTATACAGCAAGTGCTCAAGTGACAACATATCGCAGACCAAATGGCTATTCATATGGATATATCTCCAGAGGAGACAGAGTTACAATTCTAGGAACATATGGAAATTATACACAGGTAAAATATCCGGTATCCAATGGACATAAGTATGGATTTATTACTACAGCAAATGCTAATGCATACATTAGAAACACTAATAGTGGAAATGGAAGTGCAAATATTTCAAATGGCACATATAAAATTGCTACTGCATTAAATACGAATTATGTTCTTGACGTAAATAATTATGCGACATTTAATGGTGGAAATGTAGAGATTTATCCATATCATAATACCAATAATGAAAAATGGACAGTTACAAGTATTGGCAATGGATATTACAGAATCAAAGACGTTAATTCTGGAAAATCTCTGGATGTAAATGGTGGCGGAAGTGCAAGCGGAACAAATGTCCAGATTTGGGAACAGAATGATACCAATGCGCAGAAGTGGCGATTTGTAAATGCAGGAAATGGATACTATTACATTGTAAATGCTAATGGATGTTATCTGGATGTACAGAATGCTCAGGTAAAGGACGGAAATAATGTATGGGTATATACCGGAAATGGTACTAATGCACAGAAGTGGAAACTGACATCAGTATCTGTAACTTCCTCTTCTAATAATTCATCTGGAAGTGCATTTAAAAATAAAGTAGGTCAGACGGTAGCAAATATTTCATCCTATTATTACACAAATGGAAATCTTTCCTATAGGGGTGGATATAAAGGACAATGTACTTGGTATGCTTATGGAAGATTTTACGAAGTAAATGGAATTGCTCTTAGAACGGCAAGAAACGCAAAATATTGGTTGTCTGAGAATTCAAATGATAGCAGAGTAAGAGTAACTTATACTATACAGCCTAAGAGCATTGCAGTAAGGACTTCTGGAACCTATGGACATGTTATGTTTGTTGAAGATGTTGCATATGAGAATGGAATACAGTATGTTTACTATACCGAATGCAATGCAGATGGAAATGGTAGATATGATGCTGGAAGAGATTGTATTGTGAAAAAGTTAAGTTATTCTGAATTCATAAGAACCAAAAATCCGGCGGGATATATTGTAAAAAGATAAGGAAGTAAAATTTAAAAATTAGATTGAATTTATAAGAATATGCAGCCTGGTCTTAAAAATGATAGATCAGACTGCATTTTTTAGATTGAATGTGTTTTAATACCACCGTGTCATTGGCAGTTCATTATTAATTCCTTTAGTCATAAGAATCTGGTGAAGATCAATAATTCCGTTATGGAAGGTAGCAGCACATGCAGATAAGTAGAGATCCCACATACGCAGGAATGTTTCATCAAACATAGTTCTTTCTTTTTCGATATTATCTCGGAAATTCTTTTCCCAGTGAAGCAGGGTTTTGTTATAGTGAAGACGAAGGTTTTCAATATCCAGAGTATGGAAATTGTCTTCTGCCATGTGATTTAGAATTTCTCTGAGGCTTGGAACTGTTCCGCCCGGGAAGATATATTTTTTAACCCATGGGTCACCCGGATGTTCTTTAAGAGCACTGATAAAGTGAAGTAGGAATAATCCGCCGGGTTTCAGAACTTTTTCTACACAGTCAAGGAAGAGCTGATAATTGTCACGACCCACATGCTCCAGCATACCGACACTGACAACTCGGTCAAATTGGTAATCATGTTTCGGCAGATCACGGTAATCCATCAGTTCAACCGTAAGATAATCTTCCAGTTTCTGTTCTTTAATACGTTTCTGGAATTCTGCATACTGTTCATGGCTCAAAGTAATTCCAGTGCCATGAACTTTATATTTCTTTGCAGCTTCAATTAACAGGAATCCCCATCCGCAGCCGATATCCAGAAGGCTCATTCCTTCTTCGAGATGTAATTTCTTAAGAATATAATCAACTTTATTTACCTGTGCCTGATACAGTGTATCGTCTTCATGAATGAAGTAGCCACAGGAATAACTCATAGTTTCGTCCAGCCATAATTTGTAGAAATCATTTCCGATGTCATAATGGCTGGTTACTTCCTTTTCCTGGTTCTTTTTAGATGTGGAGCTGAACATGATTTTTTTCAGGGCAGATTCATTGGTAGAGAATTTACCCATCTGTCCCAGAAAATGATCCAGTGCTTCGTAAAGATTTCCCTCGATTTCAAGGTCACCACGCATATAAGCTTCACCCAATGCCAGTGAAGTACTCTTGACCAGATCTGCGAGAGGAATTGCTTTTTTGAAATTAACTGTAAATGTAGGTTCTCCTTCTCCGATATGATATTCGGAATTCTTAAACTTTACCAGAAATGGATAATCTGTAAAGCGTTCAAGGAACTGCACCATTGCTTTCTCTTCTGTCTTTTCTCCTAATGTCTCAAACATAATAGGTTACCTCCTTTAACACATGGTTATGATACACCTTGGAGGGGCATTTTCGTCAAGGGGCGAATTGTACAAAGATGGGTGAAGAATCTAGGAATCTTGTGGCAAGATTATTATGGAATAAAAATTTATATAAGTTTAAATGAGTCGTATCTTATGGACGAAAGATAAATGAATATTTTCAAAAAGTACACTTTATATTGTGTAGATAAATAAATGATGATAAGATTGTTTCATGAAAAATGGTAGCTTATAAAAAGGAGATGTATGATTTATGAAGAAAAAATTTTTAAAAAAACTTTCTATAATAATATTAACTGTTATGTTAATTACATTACAACAGAATGTTAGTATATTGGCAAATAGTGTACCAGAGATATATTCTAGTACATCGAATAATAAATTGTTGATAGTTTAAATAGTTGCTGCTTCATCCGGATCAATTTCATCCATTTTATATGTCCAATGATAGACGATCGGATCAGCATTGATCTCATCGAAGTAGAGGTATATTCGTTCCGATAGTTCCTCCTTTGAATTGACACGAATGCCCTTTAACATTTGCTTTGTCATTTTGCTAAAGAAGCTTTCAATCATGTTCAGCCACGAGGTGTGTGTCGGAGTAAATACAAACACGAAACGATCTTCTGGCAATGTTGCTAGAAACTGACGTGTTTCCTTTGAAGTATGCGCTGAGTGATTGTCCAGTATCAACCGAATTGTGTCACCTTCTGGATATTTTGCATCGAGAATCTTTAAAAACTTAATAAAATCAGAACTTTTGTGTGTCTGACTAACCAATGGAATTGCCTCGCCTGTCAGGAGATCAATACCTGCAAGCAATGACAGCGTTCCAAGCCGCACATACTCATAATCCCGACGGACATAACCGTTTTCCTCTGTTGGATTATGGTCAGGGTATTTGTTGGCAATAGCCTGAATGCCGGGTTTCTCATCATACGAAACAGTATGTGTCAAATGCCCGTTGTCCGGTATGGTGATATTTCCATTATCATCAAACTGCATCTCCACCTGTTTATAAACCAGGAGGACATCATGCATTTTGTTCTCAAAATCAGGGTCTTTGCGTTCAAGATAATACTTGATTTTGAACGGTTTAATCTCCATCTTTTTGAGATATTTTTGAAGCCACGGTTTTGTAACTGTTTTTAATCGTGGATAGCCAGCTTCTTCAGCATGTTCTTGTATGTGTTTGTGCAATGCTGCCAATGTCCATAATTCTGCGGCATAGCCAAGATCACAGGGTTTTTGGCAGGCTATACTGACAATCCATGCTTTTGCATCGTCAGTAATCTCAGTTGGACGGCCGGAACGTTCATCATCAAATACAGCAAGGTTAATTCCACTACTGAGATAACGGCTAATACAACGGCGGACAGTATTCACGCTAACTCCAAGACCATCTGCAATAGCTTTGTCTGTTTTGGCTTCAGATTTCCATAACAACATACGGGCACGGTCAACAACCTGTGCCTGGATAGTTCTGGTTTTAATCAATGATTTCAGATAGGCACGTTCCTCATCTGATATTGTTATACTATAAGGTAATGCTGGCATAATTGACCTCCATAAAATGTATTGATTAAGTCCATTATACCAGATATCGAAGCTATCAACAACTTAATTTATATTATACTAGTATTAGCCAAGAAAGTAAAGTTCCCCAAAGTGGAGAAAATAGCATTACTATTAATAAAGGAAAGACAAAGCAGTTTGTAATTGATAATGTACTTTTGGGAGCTAAAATTAGCTATAGTTCATCAAATAATAAAGTTGCATATGTGAACTCCAAAGGCATTATAAAAGGAATTCAAACTGGAAATGTAATCATAACAGCTAAAATTATACAGAATAAGAAAACTTATTATGTAAAGTTGAAAGTAAAGATATGTGATTTACAAAAGGACTGGTATAAAAAAATACTTGGTTCTAAAACTGGAAATTATTATGTTAAATACTATGATGGAATTAAAATAGATAAGAGGAAAGTAAAACGTAGCGATTTTACATACTACAAATTGATAGATTTAAATAAAGATGGTATCAAAGAATTATTACTTTCAACAGATCCTAGTAATTGGAGAGATAATAGAGTACTGTTATTGACTTATTATAATGGAAAGGTAAATCCATTGATTTGTTTTGAAGGAGCAGGGGCACGTGGGCATCAATTACTTAATAAAAAAATGTTGATTTTTGCCAATAGTGGTAGTGATTTTGATTCAAAAATGTATGTTACTGTGAATAAGGGAAAGTTGAAGATTTTGCAACGAGTGGGATGGCAAGAGATTAAAGAATCTGCTCCTTATTATATGAAGTATACAGTTGATAATAAAGAAGTTTCAAAAGCAGAATATAAAAAAGCGTATAATAAATATTGGTCTTCAACAGCAAGTCAAATTGAATTTAAACGAATTTATTAGTTTGAATAGGTAAAAACAAATTATGATTTTTAAAATTTGCGAGGATTTATTAGAAAATTCTAATGATATATTCATTAAATTATTGATATCTTTATAAAATAATATGTGCTTCTAAATAAATAATAAGCAAAATAGGTGTATGTGATATAAATGGTGTAACATCTAGGATGAGCAAAACCCAAACAGTAGTTGTTAAGTAGCAAAAACCACTGCCGGACTTCCCGAAATATGGAAAATCCGGCAGTTTTTGTATAAAAAAGTCGTTCGATGAATTGAAAAGACACGGCCAATATACTATAATTGCAATATAAAATGCAAAGGAGGACAACTTTAAATACGACACAGTATGAGGAGGAAAAACTGATGAAAAGAAAGAGAAATTCATCTGCGCTGAAAGTTACATTTGCAGCCGTGATGATGACAGCAGCACTTACATTTGGAGCGGGGAGTGCTTATGCTGCAGAGAATACAAATGAACCCACAGTTACTGTAACACCGTCACCGGAAGTAACACCTGAGGTACCATTACCAACTGCAACACCAACACCAGCGCCCAAAAAAGGTTTGCTGAAGGAAGGCAAAATATATCGCTATTACGTAAATAATAAGCCAATCCGAAATAAATGGAAGAAGGTCAACGGCAAATATTATTGGTTTAAATCAAATGGTGTTGCCGCCCATGATGGTCATTACAAAATTAATGGTGTCTTCTATGTATTTGACAAAAATGCACAGAGATTAATGCCTGGAAAGAATACGGTTGTAAAGGTTAATGGCGTGAAATATTTCGTTGATGCCAAGGGAAGAGCCATTACAGGTTGGAATGAACTAAATGGTAAAATGTACTATGTGCATAAGAACGGTAAATGCGCAACAAATGAGACGGTAGGCGGAATTAAATTTAACAAGAACGGATATGCGTCAAATCTGACACAGGCGAGATGCAAGCTTGCAGCGAGAAACTTTATCGCACGTCACAGCAATGCAAATTCAAGCAATTATGAGAAATTCCGTTCCTGTTTCCGCTATATCATGGCCTATACAAACTTCGTAGGAAATATGGATCCGACACCACAGGAATTTAAGACAAAAGACTGGGTTTATAAATATGCCCTTCAGATGTTCCAGAATGGTCTGACAGGAAATTGTTATGGAATTGCCAGCAGTGTTGCAGCAATTGCGAAGGAGCTGGGATATGAACCATATGTCATTACAATTCCAGATGGACACAGTTTTGTTATGATCAATGGTCTTTACTACGATAACATGTACGGAACCTTATTTGGTGCGTATACACGTCCTGCATATACAATTGAGTACAAAATTAAATTTTAAAAAAGGAGAATGAAGATGAAACAGACAAAGAGATTTCTGGCAGTCGTACTTTGCATGCTTCTTATGCTGACACCGTTAGCTACTGTAGCTGAAACAGTACATGCAGCAAGCCCACAGACTGTCAAAGTAAAACTGGACAAGAAAACAGGTAAAAGATATGGTTATGATGCGAACAACCAGAAAGTTACTAACAACTGGGGAGTAACTTCCAGCGGTTTCCGCTATTATTTCGACAAAAAGGGTGCTGCTTATCAGGCGGATAAAGATACTGTTGGAAAATATGGCATTCTGATGAAAAAGATTGGTACTAAATATTATGGCTTTGATGTGAATGGTCATACAGTACAGGGAATCCGTGTAGGAAGCCCGAATATCTATGATATTCCGAAGCTGTATTACTTCAATCCGAAAACAGGAGCTGTAGATACCAAGAAGACAACTTTATACAGAAAATATGCAGCAACTTCTACTCTTGGAAAACTGAACAATGCATCAAAAATCAAGAAAGTTCTTGGAAAATATAAAAAATGCACAATAAGCAAGAGCAATACATGTATGCTGGATGGAAACGGCAAGGATGTTACTTATACTTATGATTATGTACAGTTAAATGTTGTACGCCCGACTGGAAAAGGAAGCAGCGCAGAGGTAGTTGCAAGTATTACCGTAAGACGGTAGTTTAAGCGAACCAGTTATTTACGAAACGATGTACTAGTGAATTGCAAATAATAAATTGACTAAGAAGAGAGGATCAGAATATGAACAGAAAAAAGATTACAGCATTATTACTTAGTTCAGTAATGGCATTTACACCGGTGATGCCGGTTATGGCAGAGCAGTCAACTGTTATTGATTATGTAGATGGAACAGTTGAGACACCTGATGTAACACCAACTCCGAAAGTAAAGAGCGGATGGAAAACGGTCAAAGGAGTTAAATATTATTACGAAAATGGTAAAAAGGTTACAAATAAGGCAAAAAAAATTGGAAAATACACATATTGTTTTGATAAAAACGGAAAACTTGTAACCAACAAACCGTACTATAAAGTTAGTAGGAATGCTTATTATAAAATTAAAAAGAATGGCCGGGCAACAAAGTTGTCGGATGTTGAGACTATGGCAGCGAATGTACTTGAGAGAAATAAAGGTAATTTGAAAAAAGCATTTAATTGGTCTGCATCCCTTACATATGATGGAAATACAAAATTTGCAAAAAATACACCTGCAGAATATGGCGTATTTGGGTTTAAAACAGGAGCAGGTGATTGTTATGTAATGGCAGCTACTTTTTACTGGATGGCTAAAGTTGCAGGATACGACGCTCACTTTGTAAAGGGTTATGCTTTAACTAAAAAAGGTAAAAACTCTCATGCATGGGTTGAGATTGATCAGAAAGTTGGCGGTAAAACAAAGACTTATGTGTACGATCCAAACTTCCAGCATGAATATGGTCCAAAGGGATACAATGGATATAAAATTACATATGGCGCTAAGGGCACTTTGAAATATGTGAATTATAAGAGAGTAAACTAAAGCAGTAAAAAACTATAAAGAACGACTAGAAAGGACTAAAATTATGAAAAGAAAAATCGTAACAGCATTTATGATGGCAGCACTTGGAAGCAGTCTTGTATTTACTCAGGCAGCTATGGCAGCAGATACTACAGCAAAAACAGAAACATCAGATGATGCTGACAAGGATGCAGCAGACACAGAGAATAAAGAAGCAGATGATACAGAAACTGCAGATGACGAAGCAAAGGATGAAGATTTAAAGACAATCGGTGAGAAACCGGAAGAGGACACAGAAGGTGTTCTTTCTGTAAAGCTGAAAAACCTTACAGGTAAAGTTATCACAGGTGTTGCTGTTAAAAATGAAAAGGACGAAGAATATCCGGATAATTTCCTGAAAGAGGAAGATAAGTTCGAAGCAGATGAAGAAAGAGTTCTCTGGTTTGATCCGAATGCTAAAGATAAAGCAGACGAAGAGAACAAAGATGCAGCAGATGACAGCAAGGACGCTGCAGAAACAGAAGAAACCAAAGAAGATACAAAAACAGAGGAGACAGCAGACGGAGAAGAGAAAGACGATGCTGAGAAAGAAGTTCCAAAATACAACATTCAGTTAACTTTCGAAGATGGAACAACAGCTGAAATTCATACTTTCCCATTTGGTGATACAGAAGAAGCAGAGCTTCATCTGGAAGATGAAGTAGCATATCTGGTATTTGACAGTATCAGTCAGAAGAAGGAATACAATACTCTGCAGACAGAGAAAGACCTGCTTCCGAAACCAACAGAAACACCTGCACAGACAACTTCTCAGTCAACAGAGAGCTATGACAACAGCAGTGATTATGATTACAGTAATGATTACGATTATAGCAACGATTATGATTACAGTAATGATTATGACTACGATTATGATGACTCTGACGATTACGACTATGACGGATCTGATGACAGTGGTTCCGATGATGGTGGAAACGGATGCCTGGATGACGGATTATTAAATTAATCAGATCAGACAAATATGAGATAAATGTGAAAGTTCCATTGATCTGAAATTGACAGTTTTGAATTTTTACAGATAAATATCTATAGAAATCATAAATCAAAAATAAGAATAATAAAAACAGGGCGCTGCATTATCTGAGGTAATAACATAGTGCAGTGCCCTTGTTAAGTACAGTGGGAAATATATGGTTACTGTTTACAGAATGAAGATTAGTATCAGAATAACTGCTTATATGCAGTAAAAGATGTTTGATCTGGATGAGTGATGTATAAGAGTAACATATAAGAAAGTTGTACATATTTAGGGAGAAAGATCATGTCATTAGTTTCAAACTTGTTTTTACTGTTTGTGGCGGTGAGTGTATTTGTTTATTATATTGTACCGCACAAACTCCAGTGGCTGGTTCTGTTATGTTTCAGCTACATTTATTATCTGGCTGGTGGTGTCCGTTATGTGGGCTTCATCCTCTTTTCTACACTGGTTACCTGGGGCATTGCACTTGCAGTTGAGAAGACGGAAGCAGGCGGAAGCCACAAAGGTGCCAGAAACCTTCTTGTTCTCGGACTGATATTGAATTTCGGTATGCTTGGAGTTGTGAAGTATACAAATTTTGCTATCGAGAATCTTAATGCTTTATTTCACATGAATTTAAGAGGGATGGAAATTCTGCTTCCACTTGGAATTTCTTTTTATACTTTCCAGTCATCCGGATATTTGCTGGATGTGTACTGGAAACGCTGTGAAGCAGAGAAGAATCCTGTAAAATATGCATTGTTTGTTTCCTTCTTTCCGCAGATCCTTCAGGGACCAATCGGAAGATACAGCCGTCTGGCACATCAGCTTTATGAGCCGCATAAGTTCGAGGGTAAGAATATTGCCAGAGGATTTGAACGTATTCTCTGGGGCTTCTTTAAGAAGATGATCCTGGCAGACTGGGCAGCAGTGTTTGTAGATGCGATTTTTGATAATCCGGATCAGTACAGCGGACTTGCTATCTTTGGCGTTTTATTTTACACAGTTCAGCTGTATGCAGACTTTTCCGGTGGAATGGATGTAGTAATCGGTATTGCGTCTATGTTTGGAATCGAACTGGATGAGAACTTCAAGCGTCCATTCTTCTCCATTTCCATTACAGACTTCTGGCACCGCTGGCATATCACACTCGGTACCTGGATGAAGGATTATGTGTTCTATCCGGTGACCTTATCTAAATGGATGGGAAAATTCGGTAAATGGGGTAAGAAAGTATTTGGCAAAAAGACCGGACGTACATTGCCAATCTGTCTGGCTAACCTGATCGTATTCTTTGTGGTTGGTGTGTGGCATGGTGCAGCATGGAAGTACATTGTGTACGGTATGTACAATGGTATTATCATTGCTTTCAGCGGACTTATGGCAGAACATTACAGAAACTGGAAAAAGAAATTCAACATCACTGGAAAAGAGAACTGGTATCATGTATTTATGATCATACGTACTTTTATCCTGGTAAATATCAGCTGGTTCTTTGACAGAGCGGACACAGTGGGACAGGCTTTTCATATGATGAAGCTCTCTGTTACAAAGTTTGCACCGTCACAGTTACTGCTGATCCCGGCCGGTAAAGAGGGAACTGCTTTTACTCCTTATGCACTGGCAATCCTGGCAGTAGGCTGCATTATTCTGTTTATCGTAAGTGTCCTTCAGGAACGTGGCATGAAGATAAGAGAATCACTTGCAGGACTGAGTCTGCCGATTACTGTAGCAATTTATTTTTGTCTGCTGGCATCCATCGGTTTCTTTGGATCAACAGCAGTAGCGAGAGGATTTATTTATGCGCAATTTTAAAAAAGTTTTAAAAACGTTCCTGGTACTGGTCGTGTGTGTGGCTCTTCTGGCAGCACTTGACCTGGCACTTTATCCATGTACATTTATGAGAAATGATGTGCATGCAGTTGTGACACAGCAGTTTGACGATATTATTGTTGGAACTTCCCATGGAAAAATGGATATTAATCCGGATGTGATGGAGGAAGTTACGGGACGCAGCGGACATAATCTCTGTGTCGGCGGCGAGTATGGAATTGATGCATATTATCTGGTCAAACTGATCAAAGAGAAACAGAATCCAAAGAGAATTATCTACGAGGTTGACCCGGGATATTTTGTATCAGAGAAGGAAGAAGGAAATAACTATCTGCTTTTCTATCATGAATTCCCGATCTCAAAAGCAAAGGTGGAGTACTTCTGGAATTCTATTGCAAAATGTAATTTCCGTACTGTGCTTTTTCCGTGGTATGAATATTCTCTCAGCTATGAATTGCCGAAGGTAAAGGATACATTCACCCAGAAAGTATCCGGCGATTATGATGTATCTCATCTGAAGAGTGATTCTCAGGAATATCATGAGAGCGGATTTATCGAGAGATATCCGGTGGACGTGACGAAGCTTAAGAAGTCTGAACCGAAGCTCTATGAAGAGGGTCAGGTAAATGAAGAAAACATGGAATATCTGAAAAAGCTGATCGCATACTGCAAAGAAAATGATATTGAATTTGTGGCAGTAACAACACCGATTCCGATTAATACACTGAAGGATTACAGCGATAATTACAATGCTGCATGGAAATATTTCGGCCAGTTCTTTGAGGAACAGGGTGTGGAGTATCTGAACTTTAACACAGAATATTTCAAGACATTTACACATGACCTGAAAGCTTATACAGACTATGACGGACATATGAATGGAGATGCGGCAGAAGCATATTCAAAGGTTCTTGCACAGGTTCTGGATAGCGTCGGACAGAAAAATTGATTAGTTAAATATTAGTTACTGATTATGGTTACTGGTAATTGAAGCAGGAACTTACCTGATTTAGTTTGAATGAATCAAAAAAGTTTCCTGCTTTAATTGTAAATATTTACTTGTTGATATTGTGAAAATAGGACAGACAGTAGTAAAATGAATAAAAACCTTGTGAAGTACAGAGGGGAGGAATTACATATGAAAACAAGTATTCTGGAATATCTGGAAGAATCCGCACGGAAATATCCGGAGAAGACAGCTTTTGCAGATGAACATACATCCTGCACATTTAAGGAACTGGAACAGACCGCACGCAGAACAGGAACTGCACTTGCTAAACATTTCACACCGAGAAATCCGGTGCCCGTATTTATGGAGAAGAGCGTAGAAACCATCGGGGTTTTCATGGGCGCTGTTTATGCAGGATGCTTTTATGTACTGATGGATACAAAACAGCCGGCGAGCAGACTTCAGCAGATCCTTGGAATTCTGGACAGTGATGTGATCGTTACATCTGAGAAATATCTGAAGGATTTGGAGAAGTTGGAGTTCAAAGGAAAGGTTCTGATGGCTCCGGATCTTGCAGCTGAGCAGGAGAATGAAGCTGTGCTGAATGAGATCAGAGAACAGGCATTGGATGTGGATCCGCTGTATGGAATTTTTACTTCCGGGTCAACAGGAGTTCCCAAGGGAGTTGTGGTAGGGCATCGTTCAGTGCTTGATTTTATCGATTGTTTTACAGAGCTTTTTGATATTACAGATAAAGATGTGATGGGAAATCAGGCACCCTGGGATTTTGATGTATCTGTTAAAGATATTTATTCCGGACTGAAGACAGGAGCAACTGTCCAGATAATTCCGAAGCAGCTATTCTCTTTCCCGATGAAGTTGATTGACTATCTGATCGAGAGGGAAGTGACCACGCTGGTGTGGGCAGTATCTGCGCTGTGTATTATCTCAACTTTGAACGGATTTGAATATAAAGTTCCGGATAAGATTAAGAAGATTCTTTTCTCCGGTGAGGCAATGCCTGTGAAACATCTGAATATCTGGAGAAAATATCTGCCGGATGTTATGTATGTAAATATTTATGGACCAACTGAGATCACATGTAATTGTACGTATTATATTGTAGACAGGGAGTTCCAGCCTGGAGATGTACTTCCTATGGGCAAGGCATTTCCAAATGAAAAAGTATTCCTTCTGGATGAAGAAGACAAGCTGATCACAGAGAAAAATAAAAATGGTGAACTCTGCGTAACCGGAAGTGCACTTGCACTGGGATATTACAAAAACAGAGAACAGACTGCGAAGGTCTTTGTTCAGAATCCACTGAATGACAGATATCTGGAGCCAATGTACAGGACCGGTGATCTTGCTTATTATAATGAACGTGGTGAGTTGTGCTTTGCAACACGTAAGGATTTCCAGATTAAGCATATGGGACATCGTATTGAGCTTGGAGAAATCGAAGCTGCTATGGATAAGGTTCCGGAGATTGTGAGAAGCTGCTGTATTTTTGATACAGTTAAGAGCAAGATCGTAGCTTTTTATGAAGGAGATATTGAGAGAAGACCGCTGGCAAAAGCGTTGGGGCAGTATGTACCTGCTTTTATGGTTCCGAATGTATTCCGCCAGGTGGAGAGAATGCCTCTTACAAAGAATGGAAAGATTGACAGAAAAGCTCTTACCGCTATGTATCAGGAGGAAAAGAAATGAGTTCCTATGGATTTATAAAAGAACTGATCGAGAAAGAACATACGCCAACTCCAGCTTATGTTTTTGACCTGGATAAGATGAAGGAATTTGTAAAAAAAGTGCAGAGCTGTCTTGGAGAGAGAGCACAGTTATGTTATGCTATGAAGGCAAATCCTTTTCTTACAGGACCCATGATGGATGTGGTTCCGACATTTGAAGTGTGCTCACCAGGTGAATTCAGAATCTGCGAGCGTGTTGGTGTGCCGATGGAAAGAATTGTTCTTTCGGGTGTGTATAAGAACCCTGAAGATGTGGAATATGTACTTTCTACATATGGAGGAAAGGGAGTGTATACTGTAGAGTCTTTGCAGCATTTACAGATTCTGAATGATACTGCAGTGAGACTTGGCATGAAGATTACGGTGTTGATCCGCGTAACAAGCGGAAATCAGTTTGGCGTAGATGAAGCAGATATCAGGAAAATCATTTCTGACAGAACAGATTATCCGGGGGTTGAGATAGAGGGACTTCAGTTCTATTCCGGAACTCAGAAGAAAGATCTCAGTCAGATGAAAACAGAGCTGGAGCATCTGGATGAATTTATCGGAGAGTTGAAATCTGAAAGTGGCTTTGAAGCACAGGTGCTTGAGTATGGTCCGGGATTTTTTGTTCCGTATTTTAAGAAGGATAAGAGTGAGGATGTGGAGAGTGTTCTGAGCGAATTCAGAGCACTTCTGGAAGGACTTAACTTCAAGGGTAAGGTTGTTCTTGAGATGGGAAGATTTCTGGCAGCAGCCTGCGGATATTACGTGACATCAATCGTGGATATGAAGATAAATAAAGAACAGCCGTATGTGATCATGGACGGAGGGATCAATCACCTGAATTACTATGGTCAGGCAATGGCGATGAAGCAGCCATACTGCACACAGCTTGATGCAGAAGGAAACGAGAAAACAGAAGGTGAAGAAGAATCCTGGAATCTCTGCGGAGCACTCTGCACGGTCAGCGATGTGGTCGTAAAGAGATTTCCACTTCACAAACCGCAGCTTCATGATATACTGGTATTTGAACGGGTAGGTGCTTATTCCGTTACAGAAGGAATCTATTTATTCCTGAGCCGTCCTCTTCCGAGAATCTATTTCTGGACAGAGGGAGAAGGACTGCGTATGGTGCGGGATGGTGTACATACAGATCTTTTAAATTCAGAAAAATAAGAAAACAGGGAGAGAATACGATGGAAGAATTAATCGAACTACTGGAAGAAATCCAGCCGGATGCAGACTTTGAAAACTGCGATACTTTAATTGATGACGGAATCCTTGATTCCTTTGCAATCCTGTCAATTGTCAGTGAATTGCAGGATACTTATGACATTACAATCACTCCGGCAGATATCATCCCGGAGAACTTCAACTCTGCAAAAGCACTGTGGGATATGGTGTGCAGACTGAAAGATTGATTAACTGAATAAGATATTGATGTAGGGTGCCACTTTTGGATCATAAATCTGAAAGAGGCACTCTTTTTTTGCTCAGAACAGGTCATTTGTCGGTTAAATATGCTGTTCGTCAGCAATTGAATGCAAATGAGACTTTGTATGGTAATCTAACATCATCAACAAGAGATACATAAAATCAGATAGAAAGAAAAGGGGAATGAAAAATGAAAAAGGAAAAGAAGAGAATGAAAAAAGCAGCTTGTTTATTATTATGTATGATGTTATCTTGTGGGGCCGCAAGTGCAGAAGTACCAGCAGCACAAACAACAAATGCCGTAACAGTTTATCAGGGAACACACACAGATTCATCTAATGCAAAGATGTTTTCGTTTTTGAATTTCACTAGTGTGAGTATTAATAAAGGTTGTTCAAAGAGACTGCCAAAAGCAATCTGGATGACAGGAACAAGAATCAGTTATAGCTCATCTGATAATAAGGTGGTAAGCGTAAATTCCAAAGGTGTGATAAGAGGTAATAAAACTGGAAAAGTGGTGATAACCATTAAAGTAGGTAATTGCGAAACTCGCGGTGCTCGTTCGCAACCTTGAACCAAAACAAGGAAGAACTCGCGAAGAGCACGACTTGTGGAATGAAAAATGGATAATCGGACATTTTAGGCGCACTTTAATAAGCTATGGACTTTATGAAAGTGGTAAGTCCTAAGCTATGAGTGGTTTTATGATTCGAATATATTCGTGGTGATTGATCTTATCTGCGAGAACAACAGTAATAAGTTGTGTGATCCCGGCAAGAATCAGATCAGCATGCAGAGTCCTCTCATTTTGGGTTCGGCGTCCTGCAAGACAGAGATTGTCTTTGATGTGGTTGATATCCCTTTCGACAATAGTCCTGATTTTATAGGTATCATCCCATTCTTCGGTGCCGCGGATCGTTCCGGGATAAGCACGAAGATTCTTTTCTGGGTAGATGTAGACCATCCGCCCACATTTAGAAGAGGTACAAGGGTTGTCACAGAAACAATGACGATGGGCTTTTTGAGTTGATTTATCATAAATCCATTTCATTTTTGGACAGACAAATTTATATCTTGTTACTCCACTGCGAAGTTTGGAAGTGCCTTCGTATTTCATTTGTAAAGAAGGATCATGGGGACAACACGGAATACCATCTTCATTGATGGAATAATCCAGATTTTCAAGTCCGGATCTTGCATTCAGCGGAATATAAGCTTTCGAGAAATGTTTATCATTACCAAAAGTGTCACCGGTAAGAAGGCTCTTATAGAGCTGTGCGGTATCGAAAGCAGCATCACCCAGGAAGGTTTTTGGATTAATCAAAGGATGCTTGGAAAAGAAGTCCTTCAGTGTCGGGATTAAAAGCTTTGAATCATGAACACATTTATCTTCGTCAGGGGAATCGGATTTCTTTTCGACAACGATATCAGGATGTGAAGCCATAAAGTTTTTGTTATAAAAAGATATGTGGCGGATGATGCCCAGTCCGTTGGTGACAATACCGAACTTGAAGACATAGCAAAAATGCCCATTGATATAGAGCTGCTTAATCTCAGGATTAGCAGAAGCATGAGAAGGCATGGAACCATAGGCAGCTTTATAAGGATCATAGGATTTATCAAAGCCCTGAGCTTTCGCATATGCCTTAAGCTGCTTGATGATCCTGTTAGCATACTTGGGATTATTTTCGGTAACAAATGCTTCGATGCCGGAAGAATCAAAGATGGTCATATCCGCTTTTGCAGAGTCAATCGCCTGACAGATAGGCTCGGTAACATCAACAAGGTTATCGAAAACAAGCTGGAGGTCATCTAAAAAATCCTGTTTGAATCGGGTGATTTTGGAAGCGTCAGGGACTTTAATAAAACCGCAGAATTCCCGAAGTGATTTTGAGTAAGCGAGAAAAGTCAGGAGAAGCTGATCCGTAGGGATAGAAAAAATACGCTGAATAATCAAAGCCCACAGAAAAGCTTGCAAAGGGTATTTACGGGTTCTGCCTGTCGATGCATAGAAATGATTTCTAAAAGAAATCGGAATTAACTCATCAATATCGATATGTGTTTCTAATAGAGAAAGAAAAGCAGGTTTGTCATTTTCAAATTTTTCATGGCAATCTGAAAAAATATCTGCCAAAGAAAGCTGTTTATATGGTATCATAAGTATCAGAATAACTCCTTTCTTGGATGTAGGTTTATAGTTTTTAGTCAACTCTATTATACCATATCCGGTGAGGAGTTATTTGTTTATAGGTAACAAAAAATGCCGTATTTATGCGGCTTGTGGCGTTTCGCAAACGCCTACTAGCATATTATTATCAGAGAGGAGCATTTAGGTCAATTCGTCCTAGGAATTATGGAAAAGTAAAATTTGAAAAAATGTATCCGAGATACACAAAAGGAGATATGTTTTACATGTGTTCTACCGTGGCGGAAAAAAAGAATGATGGAATGCTTGCATCATTTCAGGGATCAAAGCAGGATATTGGAATGCTTGTTTCATTTAGATTTGGAAATGGTGCAATTAGTATTAATTTACCGCAAGAAGTAGAAGTAAAGGATAAAAGTACTTTGAATTTTTACTCTACAAGAGGACTATTTACAAGTACAACGCCAGGTCTTGCTGATTATGCTGGACCAGCTATAAGACCAGGCCATCAATTTAAAGTAGAAAAATTCTACATTGATAGGGACATGAAAATTATATGTCAGGTTTCTTATAGGGGAGAAAATGGTTGGTTTAATTGTTCTGATAAAAGCATTGTGATTAAAGATGCGAGATAGAAATTCAGCATACATAGAAGAGGCAGATCTGCCTCTTCTATGTATATATAAACATTTGTAGAATTTTTGTGAAAAGAGGGATAAAAAATGAAGGTTAAGAACAAAATGATAGGGAATAGATAGTTTGGAATTACTAAAGAAAAATTAAAGACGAAAAGGTTCTAAGGTATGCTCTCTTTTATGTAGTTATGGGAAATAATATATCTCATTCTGCTTGAAAGAGAGCATTTTATTTATTATAGAAATATTTATTTCTATATAAAACAGGTCATTCATCCGATAAACCAGTTATTTCAGCATAAAATCAGCCAAAATCACAAAAATATGATAAGATAAATACATCAAAAGATAAATACATCAAAAGATAACGGAGGATTTATAAAATGAAGAGGAGAAAAGTAAGAATACTCGCCAGTGCACTGGCATTGGCTTTAACAGTTTCAATGAGTGGATGTACAGTGTCAATAAATATGGAAAACAAAAATAAAAAGGAAACAGAAACAACGGAGACTGCTGAGACAAAGGAAGAAACAACCAAAAAGGAAACAACAGAGAAAGAAACAAAAAAAGCAAAAGAAGAGACGAAAAAGGTAGATCCTACAGCAACACCAACACCGGAACCAACAGCAACTCCTGTGCCGCAGAAGGTAGAGCAGACAGCGCCTGTTGCCAGTCAGCAGACAACATCACAGAATCAGTATGTAACTTATTATGTAGTGAACTGCAAACAGAGCATTACTTTACGTCCAAATCCGGATGTAAACTCTGGAGAAATTACTCAGATTCCATTAGGTTCTGCTGTAAGTTATGTAGGAGCAGCAGAAAATGGATTTTATAAGGTTATTTATAATGGAAATACAGGATATGCATTAGCGTCTTATTTATCCACAACAAAACCGTCAGAAACTGCAGCGGCAACTTCAGGGCAGATAAATACAGCAAATTATGAAACTTATTATGTAGTGAATTGTAATGAAAGCATCACTTTACGTCCGCAGCCAGATGTAAACTCCGGAGAAATCTGTCAGATTCCATTAGGTGCAGCAGTGTCATTTATCAGTACAGCTTCTAATGGTTTCTATTATATTTCTTATAATGGAAATACAGGATATTCATTGGCAAGTTATTTGTCATCATCTTCTGGTAATTCAAGCTATTCTACATGTAGAGTAGTGAATTGCAATGAGAGCATTACCTTACGTCCACAGCCGGATGTGGATTCAGGGGAGATTTGTCAGATTCCATTAGGTGCGACAGTAAGCTATGTAAGAACTGCGTCAAATGGATTTTACGAAATTTATTATATGGGAAATCACGGATATTCATTAGCAAATTATTTGGAATTTGAGTAAAAAGTTTTTATGAAAAGGATATTATATAAAAAGATTATATTTGGAGTAGTAGGAATGCTGTTGGGAATTTCGGGAACATTTACAATAAAGGCTTCAGAAATAATAACTCCAATTGTACAGGTAAGTAATCTAAAATATTCATACGACCAGATGCAGCAGGATCTGGCAGCTTTGCAGGAACGATACCCGGGACAAATGGTGGTGGATTCATTAGGGACAACAGCAGATGGAAGAGATATCACAGAAGTAATTCTGGGAGATGTAAATGCGGAGCATCATATTCTGGTTCAGGCGACGATGCATGCCAGAGAATATATGAATACTGTGCTGGCTATGAACCAGATAGAGGATTACCTGAGTGGATTGGAAAATCGGAGTTATGCAGATCAGACTTGGAAAGAAATATTTGAAAATGTTTGTCTGCATATTATTCCGATGGTAAATCCTGATGGAGTGACGATTAGTCAGGACGGAGTAGATGGAATTTCGGATGACAACCTGAAGAGTAGGCTTGAAGAATGTTATCAAACAGATCTTGCGAATGGAAAGGGAAGTTCAGATATAACACAGTATTTTCGGACGTGGAAGGCAAATGCGGAAGGTGTTGATCTGAATAGAAATTTTGATGCAGGGTGGGATACTTATATAGGAGCATCTGGTCCTTCTACGGAGTGTTATAAGGGAACTGCTCCTGCAAGCGAACCGGAATCGCAGGCAGTGTTAAGTGTCGCACAGAATTATGATCTGGATTGCTGTATTGCATATCATTCTTATGGAAATTTAATTTACTGGAATTATGGCAGTCAGGGTACTGTATTGGATACAGATCAGGAGTTGGCACAGTGTGTGTCTGGTGTAACGGGGTATGAAATGCATTCTACAGTGCAGGATTCTACAGATGCGGCGGGATGTAGTGATTATTTTGTACTGAATCTGGGGATTCCTGCGGTTACGATAGAGAATGGGGGGAGTGAGTGCCCTATGCCGATAGAGGAGTATCAGCCGATGTATCAGAGGAATCAGAATTTGTGGGCGGCGGTGGCTTGTTTATATAAGAATAGTTGAATAACTGCGCGTCGCATTCTCGTTACTTTAGTGATGAGTTAGACGCGCAAATTTTTTATTCAAAGAAAGAACATATGTTTACTTCTGGCACTATATGTGCTAAAATATAGCCATGGGTAGTAGAAAAAACAACAGAATCTGAGAAAAGAGTTATCAGGGAGAAATAAAAATGCAGATAATATCCAGTTATGGTGTAGAATTACGAAAACATAATATCCCGATCCGCCAGACACTGGAGATATACCGTTCTGCTGTCAGCTATCTGATTGGAATTTATGTGCAGGTATGGGAAGAATTAGCAGAAATCCCGGATGCAAAGAGGCGTTTTAATGCTGCAGAACATCTGGTACATACTACGAAGAAAAACCATGCCTGTTTTGATTTTGATATCCGGTTCCCAAAGATGCCTTCCTATCTGCGCAGATCTGCCATCCAGCATGCACTGGGGACAGTATCCTCTTATAAAACACGGCTGGATCTATGGGAAAAGACAGACGGAAAGAGCGGGAAACCAAAGCTTGTATATGAAAACCATGCCATGCCGGTCTTCTACCGTGATGTCATGTACCGTGAGGGAGCGGAAGGGAAAGACGAAGCATACCTGAAACTCTATGACGGCCATGACTGGAAATGGTTCTGTGTACGTCTGGAGCATACAGATATGGAATATCTGAGAAAATACTGGTCAGGGAAAAAGGCATCTGCCCCGACTCTGGAAAAGAGACATCGGAAGTATTTTTTGCGTTTTTCCTATACAGAAGAAGTAACACTTACCAAAACACCTGTGAAAGAACAGATCATCTGCAGTGTGGACTTAGGGATTAATACCGATGCAGTCTGTACCATCATGCGGGCAGACGGAACTGTCCTGGGAAGAAAATTTATCAATCATCCCAGTGAAAAAGACCGGATGTACCGTACATTGGGACGGATCCGCAGATTCCAGAGGGAACATGGTTCTGCGCAGACACAGGGAAGATGGGCATATACGAAACGTCTGAATACAGAACTGGGCAAAAAGATTGCAGGTGCGATTGTAAGATATGCGGAAGAAAACCATGCAGATGTGATCGTGTTCGAGTATCTGGAGATGCAGGGGAAGATATCGGGAAAGAAAAAGCAGAAACTGCACCTGTGGAGAAAAAGAGATATCCAGAAGTGTTGTGAACATCAGGCACACAGGAAAGGGATGCGGGTATCCAGAATCTGTGCATGGAATACCAGCAGACTGGCTTATGATGGTTCCGGGGTGGTAACACGTGACTGGGAAAATCACAGCATCTGTACTTTCCAGACAGGAAAACGATATAATTGTGACCTGTCAGCATCCTGTAATATAGGGGCGAGATATTTTATAAGGGAACTTTTAAAACCCCTTCCGGCAACGGAAAGGTCTTTACTGGAGGCAAAAGTCCCTTCTGTAAAGCGTAGGACCTCATGTGTCTATGCAGATCTGAGGAAACTCCATTCAGAAATGGAATTCTTAAAAGCAGCATAGATACAGGCAGATATACAGCGGACTACCTGTAATGTGGGAACCAGCCATATCCGGCATGGGAAATACGCATAACTGCGCACCTAAGTTACAGGCGTATCCGCCGATATTCAGTCTGACGCCTAAAGCGTCTGGAAGCACGCGACTTCAGTCGTGTGAGGATAAAGTTTTTAATTCACTAGGGACGCAAGCTCAAATAATTCTCTTCGGCTCGGTTTCGGGCCTTAAGAAAAGCTAAGCCTCGAGAAATCTGCTAAAAGCATTCGCAAATAACTCAAACTCGCTGCGCTCAGACAGTGAGTGATTTGCGAATAACGCAGATTTCCCGAGGCTAAGATTTTCTAAAGGCCCTGCAAATGTCGCCGAAAAGAATTATTGGCACTTGCTGGTTGTTGGTTGGGACTGGTTGTTTGGGTGGTAGCTTTTTCTTATATATAGTGTAGGAAGAAGCGGACTATACATATATGTGGTAGAAGAGGGGGATTTATTGGTAGATACAGGGGGAGGCATGGGACTAATAGATTTTTGGACGAAATAAAAAAGTTTGTCAAATTATGAAATTAACTGTTGACATTAGTCAGCTCTGGTGTTATATTAGTTGAGCTGTCGGAAATAATTGTTTCTTGAAAAGAGATAATTCAAATAGATTTCTGAAAGAAAAAAGAAATTTAAAAAAGTGCTTGACAACTTAAAGCAAACGTGTTAAAGTAATCAAGTCGCTTAAACAGAGCCGACAATCACAGATCAGAAGAACAGTTCGGAAAACCGAAAGAGTTCGAAAAACTTTGAAAAAACTTGAAAAAAGTTCTTGACAAAGAAAAAGAGATGTGATAAAGTAAACAAGCTGTCGCAAGACAGACAACCTTGATAACTAAACAGTGAAACACATACGATTCTCGAAAATTCTTTACATTTTTAAGAACGGTTGAATAAACCAAAAACAGTAAAAACGA
>NZ_JBQHWS010000011.1:0-59065 GCF_052063845.1 Blautia sp. HCP3S3_D9 | reverse complement strand
GCTGGAAAAGACCTCTGGCCTGTATACGACAAATGAAAACCTGACCAAGGCACTTCATTACGCCACAAACCAGAAAAAATATCTTGAAACTTTTATGGAAGATGGCAGGCTACCAATCTCTAATAATCTTTGTGAGGCAAACATAAAGCCATTTGCAACAGCAAGACGTGCATGGCTGTTTGCAGATACTCCGAAGGGTGCTTTTGCAAATGGAGTATTGTATACACTGGTAGAGAGCGCACGTGCCAATAACCTGGACGTATACGAATACCTGAAATATCTGCTCACAGAAATGCCAAACAATCATCACCTGGAGCATCCGGAAATCATAGATCGGTACCTGCCGTGGTCGCCAGAGCTACCAGATACCTGCAGGCTTAAAATACGAAATAAAAAGTGCTTCAAATGAATCTGTAGTGAGTATAACAAAAAAACTTCTGTTATGCACTACGCCTTCTTTTGAAGCACTTACAATGCAATCTGGATGCTGATGGAAACTCTGTGCAGTTATATTTTGATGATTTATTGTGAAAAATATGCCTTTGTCCAGCCTGTCGGCTCATTTGTTTCAAAATCATTTTTCTTTGTGGTGATTATTGCGTTGAAGAAAGTATTCACAGATGATGAGATTAAAGAACTGTCGGCTCGATACAGTATTATGCTCGTTTTGATTCCAATGGGAACCATCTATATTATGAATAATGTATTTATGCTTGGCTTTACCGTAAATAATAATCATACTCGTATTAACTCTGCAATTACTGTAATTATTTTGCTGGGGATGAATGTACTCATATTTTACATTTATATGAAATTGGCTGATGACTTGCGGTTGAGACGAATGACTTCCGTATACGAACAGCAGTTGGAATTGTGTGAGCGACATCAGCAGGAAAGGGAAATTTCAATGCTTCAATTACGGGATGTAAAACACAATATGAAAAATAACCTTGTATCAATCCTTGCCTATGCGGAAAACAAGGAACATGAAAAGATTATCGGATTTATTAATGAAATTATGGGAGAATGTGGGGTGACCATAGCTGCCGTTTCAAATAGTGGAAATATAGTCATTGATTCACTGATTGGCTATTGGTATGTAACTGCCCAAAAGAAGGGAATAGATTTTTCGGTTGATATCTGTATTCCAATGATGATGCCGTTTAAAGGCGCGGATATGTGCCTAATTCTTGGCAATCTGCTGGAGAACGCAGTAGAAGCTGCACAAAAGGCAGAGGGAAAGAAATATATAGCAATCAAGATGAAGTATGACAAAAATAATCTCTTACTTTCTGTAACGAATAGTTATGTGGGTAAATTGATAAAAACAAAAAACCATCGGCTGAAATCAACAAAACCTGATGCCGGAAATCATGGTGTTGGATTATCTTCTGTATACAGGGCAGCCGCAAAATATCATGGAACTGTAGTGATTGAAGATTCTGTGCCAGAGCAGTTCAGAATCCGTGTATTACTATACGGAAGTCAGGAATAATTACATAAACACTCGGAAAAATTACATGAAAAAGTATATGCGGAAAAAGGTGGTAAAATAAAAGGATAGATTAGTTATTCTGTTGTGGGGATTTGGTATGGAGAAAATATTATTATTTAGTGATGATGAAAAATTGTTCGAAATTACAAACCGAATAACAGAAGAAAAATACGAGCTCATATGGAGTACCTACCATCGGTTGGAAACGAATAGATATCCATTTGCAGATGTTGTTATTATGCATTTTGATAGAGAGAGGATGAAAAGGGGTACATTTAAACCTATCGTAAGGGTAAAAGGAAAATTAGGGCATTCTATACCAATACTTGCTGTCATAGAAGGTGGGAGTACACAGGATATTTTTTCTGCGCTGAAAACTGGCGTATACGATTATATAGAAACGATAGATGATCTGGGGAAATATCAGAAAAAAATAGAAGATCTTATTTTATGGAGCTGGTATTTAAAAAAATATGAATCGGGATGGAAAAAGCAATGATCAGGAAGGTCATTGCTTTTTTTGAGAGGAAAAGCCAGACCTGCTTTTTAGGAAAAGTTACATGAATACTCGGTTTTTTTACAAGAAAGAAAAATAAAGAGTTTTTTATAGTAAAGTATAGGAAAATAAATGAAAGGAGATTCCTATTATGAAATCTAAAAATGTAAAAAACCAGCCAGCAAAAGTATTGGCAAATGTATCCTTGAAACTTGGCAAAATGTCAGCAGACAGTGCTTGCTGCTATATTTATCATCAGCCTAAAATGCCGGAGGCTCTGAAGAAGATGAAAAAGTTTTAATATGAAGCGGCTATCGGAAAAATTAACGGGATACCTTATTAAAACCGGTGCAGTTTCAGCGGAATCATATGCGATATATCAATATGGCTTTCAAATAGGGCTTGAAATGTTGTGCTGTTTTGTGGTTTGTTTGGGTATAGCAATATATCTGCATTTGATTCCGGAATTTGCAGTATTTACAGTGATTTTTATGCTACTGCGGACTTATGCCGGAGGAGTGCACCTGAACAGCTTTGGGGCGTGCTTTATATGTTCAGTTGTTGTACAGACACTAACATTACTTTTTGATAGTAAGTATAAATTTACGATAACTAATGCGTTACTCATTATCTTAGTGAGCGCAATATTAATATTGAAAGCCGCACCAGTAGAAAGTATTAATCGGGAACTTGAGAGCGATGAAAAAGAACATTGCAAAAAAGTGACTATGAAAATTTTGATTGGTGTTTTTATATTTGCAGGCTGTTGTACAACTGCAGGTGTTGATAATATGGTGTCATTGGTCGCATTGACTGTTTTGGTAATTTTAATCTCTCAATATGTCGGTGTGGTGGAATACAAAATTGAAAAGAGTAAGAGTGAGCGGGGATGATAGAGGGTTATTATTTCCGCTTTTTAATTATAGAGGTTGATAAGGAGAAGGTTATCTTTTGAATATCAGACTATTCCTATGAAAAAACGTCCAATGGGTCTCGGCTCATAAGGGCGTTTTTTATATATTACGAAAACTTTTTATAGAGTTTTACTTTCAAACCCGAACAATGGGCATCACTCAATCGGGATAAGGGTGAAAGGGAAAAAGACCTTTGCTCATACCTGATGGTCGGGAAGGAGGTGAACTCTATGGAGCAATCTTCTTCCTGTGATGAATTGACGGTTATGCATCAGTTTGATCGAAAATGCAAATTGGCATTGGATGGTGAAGTCGTGGATTATGAAAGACATATGACGTATCTCAGAAATCATGAAGTTATGTTTTCTGAATTATCGGAAAAAGAAATGAGTAGCCTTTCTGTAATTGACGAGTATGAACTGGAAAAATGCTATTTTCAGGCGGGCGGTTATGATGTGGAAGTCAAAGACGCTCTTTTGGCAGAAGCATTGAAAACACTGACAGAAAGAAAAAGAGATGTCATTCTGCTGTCATATTTTATGGAAATGAGCGATGCGGATATTGCAAGAAAACTGAATCTTGTCAGAAGTACCGTGCATGAGCATCGGACACGCTCACTTGAATTATTAAAGATTATATTGGAGGATAACACAGATGGAAGCCGCAGAAAAAAATGTAAGCAATAAGAAACTGATATCGTTTCGGATAATCAAAAAAGCATCAGAGGGCGATATTCAGGCAATTAATGAGGTGTTAAAACACTATGAGGGTTACATAGCAAACTTATCTATCAGAAAAATGTATGATGAGTATGGCAGTGTTCATTATTGTGTGGATGAAACACTTCGCAGGCGTCTGGAAACAAAATTAATAAAAACAATTCTTGGATTTAAGATTAAACGCTAAATAGTATAAATGGGTATTGTATTCCCTTCTACCCAGAAAGGTATTTGGCATGGATGTACCTTGACAACTTCATATTTTACCCTGCAGGGCGCAGAAAACAGTGGAGCTATGCAACAGATACGCCATGACTGCCTGTGTCCGGCACTTTGCGACATCGTGGCGTAAAGTTGCCGGACATTGAAAACGAAGAAATGCCAGTTTGGGTATTGAAGTAAAGGTACGAGCGAAAAAAATCCGATTACAGGCAAAGTGACGGGGACTTTGTGCGAAGATACTGTTTCTGATAATGAGACTTCCGGAGATAAGCTGCTTCGGTCCGAGAGGATAGCGTGATGCCAATGAGGCTGTACCCGACAGCCGCCTGCAGGAGATTTTGGAGAGAACTGATAAAACAATCAAAGCGAGGATATAAAAGTGCATCAGAAAATAAATAAAAAAAGATTCGTTCGTTACAAAGAAGGGGCAGAACTGTATAGCATGTGTCAAAGAAAATTTGAGCAGATGGCAAAGGACGCTAATGCAGTTTATAAGCTGGATAAATTGGTTTTAGTAAATTGTGATATTTTTGAGGAATATTTAGAGACGTTTCGTGTAAAGGAATAATGTATATGAAGAGATTTTGTAAAATTGTATTTTTGTAAGACGAAAACGCTTGACTTTTCGTTGGACGGAAAGTATAATGGTCTTAGTTATGAATGGGAGGTGCAAATGAATGGCAAAAATCGGGAGACCGAAAAAGGACTCTCCTAAATTGAAGTCAGTGACAATCAGGCTTTCAGATGATGAATACGAGAAATTCATAAAGTATGCTGCCAGTCATAACATGACCATGACACAGGCATTACTGAAAGGTATAGAACTTTTATACCAGAACTCATAATGCTTGAAGTACAAAATCTCTTTCCTTTACTTAGAAAGGAGTAGAGATGGCGAAAGCGAGAAAAGATAACAAAGGCAGGGCTTTAAGAAAAGGAGAAAGCCAGAGAACAGAAGATATGCGGTATGTGTATACCTATACCGATCCTTTTGGAAGAAGAAAGTACATTTATGCTACTGATTTGCGGACGCTGCGGGAAAAAGAAAATCAATTACTGAAAGATCAACTGGATGGTCTGGATGTGTATGCTGCAGGAAATGCGGATCTGAATTTTGTATTTGACAGGTATATATCGACAAAGACAGATTTAAGAAAGACTACCTATACGAATTATAAGTATATGTACGATCATTTTGTCAGAGATGAATTTGGGAAACGCAAGATAGCAGAAATTAAATATTCCGATGTATTGTATTTTTACTATCATTTGATAAATGAGAAAAAACTGCAAATTAACACGCTTGAAACAATACATACGGTATTACATCCAACATTTCAGCTTGCGGTTAGAGATGATATTATCCGTACAAATCCCAGTGACGGGGTAATGGCACAGGTAAAAAAGAAACCGGGGCGAAATCACGGAGTCAGGCATGCTTTAACGGTGGAGCAGCAGAGAGCGTTTATGAATTATACTGCCAATAATCCGATATTTTGTCATTGGACACCGCTATTTACTGTTCTTCTTGGAACAGGTGGCAGAATCGGAGAGATTATTGGTTTGAGGTGGCAAGATTTAGACTTTGAAAACAGAACCATTAGCATTAACCATAGTGTTGTTTATTATGCACAGGAAGGTGCTAAGACGAGGAAAAGTGTTTTTCAAGTGTCGTTACCGAAAACCGAAGCGGGTATCCGTACAATACCTATGTTGGATGCAGTATATGATGCTCTTAAAGAGGAATACGAAGTACAGAAGGAGAATGGGTTTAACAGTACCGAGATTGATGGAATGACAGGGTTTGTGTTTTGTAATCGTTTTGGAAATGTACATAATCCACAGACAGTCAATCGTACAATCAAACGTATTTTAGAGAACTATAATGCAGAGGAAGTCTTGAAAGCGAAAAAAGAGAAAAGGCAGCCAGTTATTTTGCCGCACTTTTCGTGTCATCATTTGAGACATACATTCTGCACAAGGTTCTGTGAGCAGGAGACTAATATTAAGGTGATTCAATCCATTATGGGACATGCCAATATTGAAACTACAATGGATATATACGCCGAGGTCACTGACATGAAAAAGGTAGAGTCAATGAAACATCTATCAGAGAAATACGATGTATTTTAGGAAAGAGTCCGATAGTCGGGCTTGTGCAACAAAAAAGAGTTTTTGCAACGAAAATGCAACGAATTTTGAAATGATAGTACCGAATAATGCGTGATAATGCGCTAAACAAAACATATTGAAAAGGCTTAAATACGGGATAATATGCAATAGTGCGTTATCCTCTTGGGTATTTCCGACGATGAAATCATTAGACAAATAAAGCCAGTATTTATGCGGGTTTGCGGACTTTTAAATTGTATGGTACGACAAGAGTACGACAAAATAACCTGTCTTAAAGGGTTAAAATAAACGATTTTAAATTAAAATCGAGTCAGTTCAAGTTAATATTTTGTACTATAAGGACATTTTTCTAAAAGAAATTTTAGAGAAGTGTCCTTTTTTGTTATGGTCAGCAAAGCAGAAATGGAGGAAAAGAACATGAATAGTACAGCGTTAGGAGCAGGAGCCGAAAAAGCTCAAGAAATTATTTTTATCAGCGAAGCACATGAGAAATTCTACTATGAGAAATTGAAAGAGGTACGGTATCAGGATGTGTACCACAAGGCACTTTGCTATTGTCTTGGTATTAGCGATGATACCAGAAGAAATGCAAATCGCATTTATGATTTTAAGACAGGCTGTGTAAAGACAGAATGTTTACATGAAGGCTGGCAGACCAGCGGAAGCGTGAAAGTAGTCAGAATGGCGTTTAATCTGTACTGCAACGGTACACCAAGTGTTGACGATTACAAGGACGCAGAGGAGCAGATCAATGAGTGTAGGCAGTATACGGTGGAAGAATTGTTCTGCTGTGCCTACGCACCGTATTTTTGGCAGGCGATACAAATCCGGTATCCGGAATATGCAACCTATAACCGGAAACTGTATGCCTTGTTTGGAGGAGCAGATTGATGTTAAAAGTTCGATTGATGGGAACAAAGAATGATATTAAATGGTTTGGGAAGATTTTGCAGAGAAATCCCAAGATTGAGGTAACAGAGTTTTCAGATTTATACCCGAATAAAGGAACAAAGAAATTCCACAGGGCTTATGTGGAAGTCAGAAAAAGCAACGTAAAAGAAAATGAGTAGAAAGCAAAGGAGAATTTATCATGTGTAGAGTTATTGCAATCGCAAATCAGAAAGGTGGAGTCGGAAAGACCACCACAACAAGCAATTTAGGAATTGGACTGGCAAAACAGGGGAAAAAGGTACTTTTGATTGATGCCGATGCACAGGGCAGTCTTACCGCAAGTTTGGGGTACACAGAGCCGGACGCAATCGAGATCACATTGGCATCGGTCATGGGCAGTCTGATTAAGGACGAGGAAGTTGAGCCTATGGATGGTATTTTACACCATGAGGAAGGAATAGACCTTATGCCGGGAAATATTGAGCTTTCCGGTCTGGAGGTTTCCCTTGTGAATGTCATGAGCCGGGAGCGTATCATGCAGGAGTACATAAGCATGGTGCGGGATTATTACGATTACATCTTAATTGACTGTATGCCTTCACTTGGAATGATTACCATAAATGCCTTTGCCTGTGCCGACAGTATTTTGATTCCTGTGCAAGCGGCATATCTGCCAGTAAAAGGCTTACAGCAGCTTATCAAGACCATTGGCAAGGTAAAGCGTCAGATTAACCCAAAACTGGAGATAGAGGGCATTTTATTGACGATGGTGGACAGCAGGACGAATTATGCAAGGGACATCAGTGCCATGCTGAAGGAAGCCTATGGAAGCCGGGTAAAGATATTTACCAATATTATCCCGATTTCGGTAAGGGCGGCGGAGATTTCTGCGGAAGGAGTCAGCATTTATAAGCATGATCCAAAGGGAAAGGTGGCATCTGCCTACAATTCTTTGACAGAGGAGGTGCTTGCAAATGAGCAGTAATACAAAGACAGGAAGCGCATCTAAAATCAAAATGGAGAGTTTTGATGATTTATTCGGTGGAAGCAACGCACAGGAAACAGGGGCAGAGCAGATTATCAATGCCCCGTTAGCAGACCTTCATGAGTTCAAAGACCACCCATTTAAGGTATTGGACGATGAAAAGATGGAGGAAACAACGGAGAGTATCAGACTTTACGGGGTACTTGTTCCGGGAATTGCAAGACCGAGAGCTGGCGGCGGCTATGAGCTGATCGCCGGGCACCGTAGGAAGCATGGCTCAGAAAGAGCCGGGAAAACGGAAATGCCGATTATTGTCCGCAATTATTCCGATGATGAAGCAACCATTATCATGGTCGACTCCAATATTCAGAGAGAGGACATTTTACCGAGTGAAAAGGCAAAAGCCTACAAGATGAAATATGAAGCTATGAAACATCAGGGAAAGAAATCGGGCAAGAATACCCTTGATGAAGTTGGGGAAGCTGCCGGAGAGAATGCGAAAAAGGTACAGCGTTATATCTGGCTTTCAAGGCTTTCCGATGAGCTTCTTGAAATGGTGGACAGCAGGAAATTAGGGTTTTCGCAGGGCGTGGACATATCCTTTCTGTCAGAGGAAGCACAGCAGTGGGTAGAGGTCATTATAGAAGAACGGGGCTGTAATGTCAGCACCGTACAATCCGGCAAGCTAAAGGAATATGGCAAAAGTGGAGAGCTTACGCTTGCAATGGTGCGACTGATTCTGACAGAAGAAAAGCCAAAGGAACGCAAGGTTACACTGAAAGCGGACAAGATCAGCAAGTATTTTGCTGAAGATTATAGCAGTGAAGATATAGAGAATATTATCATTCAGCTTTTGGATGAATGGAAGAAAAGACAGTAGAAAGGAGGTGCAGGCACATGGGTAACATGATGAGATTTGATTATTACTATGGTATCGAAGCAGAACAGTTTTCATTTTACAGAGTTCCAAGATTGCTGATTAAGGACGAACGGTTCAAAGAGTTATCCAGTGATGCAAAGCTCCTTTATGGTCTGATGCTTGACAGAATGTCACTATCCATGAAAAACGGATGGTTTGATGATGAAAACAGGGCATATATTCATTATACCCTTGATAATATTATGGAGGATTTAGGCTGTGCAAAAGAAAAGTGTGTAAAAGTATTGGCAGAGCTTGACAGCAAAAAGGGTATTGGTCTGATAGAGAAAAAAAGACAGGGATTAGGGAAGCCGGATATTATTTATGTCAAAAACTTTGCCACTTTGGAAGTGGGCGGAGAGCCAGAAAGCCAGCCGAAAAGTCCTTCAAATACTTATGCTTCCACAGAAGTTCGGAAATCGAACTTCAAGGGGTTCGAAAATCAAACTTCCAGAAGTTCGGAAATCGAACTTCAAGAGGTTCGGAAACCAAACTTGCAGGTGTTCGGAAATCAAACTTCAAGAGGTTCGGAAACCGAACTTGCAGAGGTTCGAGAAGCGAACGCTAATTATAACAATACTAACTATACTGATTTGAGTTATAACAATCAATCTAATCAATCTGAAAGTGAAACAGAAGAAACGATTGATGCGATGGAAGATGTTAACGCATACATTGAAATCATCAAGGAGAACATAGAATACGATCACTACATGAAATATGGTGATTGGCAGGACAAAGCACTTTATGATGAGCTTTTTGAGGTGATTTGCGAGGTTGTATGTGTAAAGCACAAGACGGTTAGGATTGGCGGGGATGATTACCCGTATGAGCTGGTAAAGTCAAAGTTCCTGAAACTGAACAGCTCGCACTTGAATTATGTCATTGGCTGCATGAAGAATACCACAACCAAGATTACGAATATCAAGGCGTATATGGTGACAACACTTTATAATGCGCCAAGCACAATCAATCATTATTACCAACAAGAGGTACAGCACGATATGTATGGAGGTGGATGGTATGAAAAGGGTATTGTTTAAGGTCATTGTTCCGGCAGTGATAATTGCGGTATGGATGCTGACCTGTTATCCGGTATGTAAGAAAGCAGAAGGCTTTGACTGGTTTTTATATTGGATTATTGCAGGGTGTCCGTTTGGTATTCGCCGGATGTGCCTGTGGCTGATACCCAAGAATTTCGGCATCAGCGGCAGTATCGGTGTTCTTGCACTGAATTGTATCATAGGCGGTTTGATTGGCGGTGTAGTGCTGATTTTTAAGATAATCGGCATTGCAGGAGAGCTTATCAGTATTGTAACAGGACACTTCTGGACGAAAAGTCCCAAAGTGGAAATATAGAACTTCTGGACATTTTGTCCAAAGGTGGGGCAGTCAGAACATGGCTGCTCTTTTATTGTCAGAAGGAAGGAGCAAAAAGATATATGGAGTCAATGAGAGATGTGGACAGGATAATGGAACGAGAGATTAAAAAGGGAAGTACACCCTTACAGTTTGAACAGTTAGGCTTTGGTGATTACAGCTATAATGAAATTACTTCAAAGGAAAAGCTTTTGCAGGTGCTTTCCTATCTGTTGCGGATCGGTGAGTATGAGCCATTCGCCGGAAAAACCATAGGGAACAATGTTTACATGGATATGCGGGGGAAAAAGGCAGTTTTTAAGAGAACCAGACTGACCTATGAGAGGAATAATATTTTTGCAACGGTTAAGCGGTTGGCAAAGAAGTATAAGCCGGACTATGAGGGAAAGGTGTATCTGGAAACAGTAAGATGTTTCTTTACCATATCTGCGGAAGAATTGGAAAAGTGCCGATACAATTATAAAGGCAAGGACACCTATGCCTTTGTGACATCTGACAGATATATTATGGCTTTATATACATACTGTCTGTCAGCAAGAAAAGCAGTGGCTTTGGAAAATATAGAGTTGGAGGGACTTTCGGAAGCGGAGCTTTCTATGGTAAAATTAGAGAGTGTCAGGGAAGTGTTATTCCAGGCTTTGTTACTTGATGATGTGAAGTTTGAAGATGGCAAGATGTATGCCGAATTTTGTACAGTATATTTATTAGAATAAATGATATAAAGGAGAGAATGATGTTACCTAATGACAATTTTTATAACTTGATTTTGTCGTATAAATTACCAATATCAAGAGGGAAGCAACCAGCTAAGCTTTTTTTGAAGGCTTATTTTCAACAATATATAAACAGCTGTAAAAAAGCTTTATTAAGAACAGATGAGTGTGATTTAGATGAAGCTTGTTATACATATATAGAGAGTAAGTTGCCAATTTTAGAAGAATTATGTGAGGATATTCTTAAAGTATTTGATTATTATGATGATGGAAAAATGGTAGAGATGTATAATCATTTTTCAAAAATGATGAACAAAATAGAACCATTGATGTCGGTAAAAAATATCGGAAATGTTGGATATGAATCATTTAAAAATTACTATCGTATTAGGGCTGGAAAGGATGAATATAGCAGAAAAGATTTGTTCCATATTCCAATGGATATGCGTCACTTGATAAAATCGTATAGATATAGTATTCCAGGATACCCTTGTTTATATTTAGCATCAGGTAAGGAGCTATGTTGGTTTGAATGTGGTATGCCGAAAGAATTTTCTTATGCAGGGTTTGTTTTAGATTTAGAGGGTGATAAAAAAGTAAAAATAATAGATTTTACCATGTTACCAATTGACGTTGCATGGGCAATATATTTGGAAAATGTAAATCATAAAGAAAATCGAAAGGTTATTTATGAGTTTTTGGCAAAATATCTTTTATTGTTGCCACTAAAAGCAGCTTGTTCGATGAAAGTATCTAATCGTGATGTTGCATTTGTAGAGGAATATATATTTCCACAGCAACTATTGCTTTGGCTAAGGGAAAATGGAACATATGACGGAATTGCCTATAGAACAAGTTCGGCAATAGAGAAGTCAAAAGAGTGGAATTATATAAATCTAGTTCTTCCGGCAAAGAAAATCGAAAACGGTTATTGCAGTCATCTTAATAGCATATTTAAAGTTTCCAAGCCTGTTAAAATCAAAATAAGTAGTTTTATGGAGAAATATAATAAACAAATTGAAGATATTAAGGGATTCGTAGAGTATCTAGAAAATGAAGGGAGACAGGAATATTTTTTGTATCCTTATAGAGAACTGACGTCAATATGCAGGACATTTTTAAAGATGTGCGAAATGCTTGCAAATGAGAATTATGTCGATGCAGAAGCCATATATCAGACATTAGAAACATTGAATTTGTCGATTGGTATTATTAATGATAATATTGATTCGATAACAGAAAAATCAATAGCTGAGGTGAAAAAAGTATATTTTGATGAGGATGATGATTTTTTACGAAAAAAGATAAATAAAAGTATGAATTATTTTTTCACTAAAGTTAAACCAATTGTATTTGATATGTGGGATTATTATTTTAGAGTATTTTGTGATTACCCATTAGATTGTAATTCCTATGAGAAAATAATGTAGTGTATTTATATAAAAAGTGGTAAAATAAGAACAGCGCAAGGGCAGTTATAGACCGTAAAGGTTTGTAGCTGCCCTTTTTGCGTTTACAGAACTTTTGGACAAAATGTCCAGAAGTGGAAAGGAGAGCTTATGAAGTATTTACTGCACAGGCTGTATGTTCCACCATAGCGGAGCTACAGCTACAAAAAATCAAGGAGGAAAACCATGCAGGAGGAAGTTACACAGAAAACGATTGCCCTTGTTTTCAAGTCCTCAAGGCTGACCGCCGATGTACTGAAAAAAGCCATGAAGATGTATCTGGAGCGCCGGAAAGCCGGACAACAGGCAACGCATGGAAAAATGTCAGTGAAAAAGCTGGTAGGTCAGGGTATGGGAGCTTCGAGTATTGAGGTTACGGATAACAACATCAAGTCCTTTGAACGAGTGGCAAGGAAATACAATGTTGACTTTGCTGTGAAAAAGGATAAGACGGTGGAACCGCCGAAGTATATGGTATTTTTCAAGGGCAAGGATGCCGATGTGATCACACAGGCATTTAAGGAATTTGTGAAAGTTAATGAGAAGAAACGTGGCAGAGTATCCGTAAAGGAGAAGCTGGCAGAGTTCAGGGAGCTGCTTGGAAAGGACAAGAACAGGGAAAGAGCAAGGGAACACCAGAAAGACAGGGGGCAGTCGCTATGAGTAAGATTATAGACGGTATTGCCAAAGACTTAAAAGTCATTCCCGAAACGCTGAAGGCTAAGACCGCAGGCGTGGATAAAAAGAAGCTCATTCTTATGAATCTCCCGTATATTCTTGCAGGGTATTTTTGTGACAAGATAGCGTGGCTGTGGCGTGTATCACCGGGGAGTGATGCTTCCGATAAGATGATGGCAGCCATGAACGGGATGAATGATTTGTTTTCCAATCCGTTGCCGAGTTTTTTCCCGAAAGATTTGCTGGTCGGTATTGTGGGCGGCGTTGCGCTCCGTCTTGTGGTGTATTTCAAAGCTAAGAATGCCAAGAAGTTTAGGCAGGGTGTAGAGTACGGTTCCGCAAGGTGGGGAAATGCAAAGGATATAGAGCCTTATGTCGATCCGGTCTTTGAGAACAATGTCATACTGACAGAAACGGAAAGGCTGATGATGTCGGGCAGACCAAAGCAACCGAAGTATGCAAGAAATAAAAACATTCTTGTTATCGGCGGTTCCGGTTCCGGCAAGACTCGCTTTTTTGTGAAACCCAACCTGATGCAGATGCACAGCTCCTACGTTGTCACTGATCCGAAAGGAACGGTGCTTGTGGAGTGTGGCAAAATGCTGTTAAAGAACGGGTACAAAGTCAAAGTTCTGAACACCATTAACTTTAAAAAATCAATGCACTATAATCCTTTCGCTTATATCCGGAGTGAAAAGGATATTTTGAAACTCGTAAACACAATTATCTTAAACACCAAAGGAGAGGGACAGCAATCCGGTGAAGATTTCTGGGTGAAAGCCGAAAAGCTCTACTACACAGCCCTTATCGGATATATCTGGTATGAGTGCGTGGAGGAAGAACAGAATTTTACCACCCTGCTTGACATGATCAATGCCAGTGAAGCCAGGGAGGACGATGAGGAGTTTAAGAATCCTGTCGATTTGATGTTCGATGAGCTTGAGGAGAGAGAACCAGACCATTTCGCAGTAAAGCAGTACAAAAAGTACAAGCTGGCTGCGGGAAAGACAGCTAAGAGTATCTTGATTAGCTGTGGTGCAAGATTAGCACCATTTGACATTAAGGAGCTTCGTGATCTGACAAGCTATGATGAACTGGAGCTTGATATGTTAGGGGACGAAAAGACAGCTTTGTTTGTCATTATCTCCGACACAGACGATACATTCAATTTCATCGTGTCAATCATGTATACACAGCTCTTTAACCTGCTCTGTGACAGGGCAGATGATGTGTATAACGGAAGGCTGCCGATTCATGTGCGCTGCTTATTAGACGAGTTTGCGAACATTGGGCAGATACCAAAGTTTGAGAAGCTGATAGCTACGATCCGTAGCCGGGAAATTTCAGCTTCTATTATTTTGCAGTCAAAGTCACAGCTTAAAGCGATTTATAAGGACAACGCTGATACCATAGAAGGCAACTGTGATACCACACTATTCCTCGGTGGGAAGGAAAAGACCACGCTCAAAGAGCTGGCAGAAGTTTTGGGTAAAGAAACCATTGACCTTTATAATACCTCGGACACGAGGGGTACGAGCCAGTCCTACGGTCTGAATTACCAAAAGACCGGAAAAGAGCTTATGAGTCAGGACGAGATTGCAGTCATGGATGGCGGCAAGTGTATTATGCAGCTTAGGGGAGTAAGACCGTTCTTTTCCAATAAGTTTGATATAACAAAGCATAAGCAGTACCACTTGCTTTCTGACTATGACGAAAAGAATGCCTTTGACATCGAAAAATATGTAAAGAACCTGTACCATGCAAAGATCAGGAACAACGACTCCGTTGATGAGGTGGAAGATGTCGGGGAAATCGCAGCTTAAAACTGAATATGGAACAAAAACGATATGCACAGATAATGCAGGACAAGTGTGCAAGTTTACTTGCAGACACGCAGAACTGCAATTATCTGTATATGGCGTTCAGCCACAGCGAAATGGAGCGATAGCGGAATTGAGCTGGCATATCGTAACACAACTTCTGGGCAAAATGTCCAAAAGTGGAAATGGAGTTTTGAATGTACTTTAGGATAGAAAAGCACCCGATACCGCAGTCGGCAAACTTGAAGGTATCGGATGCCCGTCAGGGTAATCCTAAAGGAATGCCCTGTCCTTATTTTATCACAGGGCGGGGCATTTGACACGAAAAACTCTTTCAATCACAAATCAAATTTAAGGAAAGAAAGAGGTAAATTAAAATGTCATTTTTTACAACAGCAGTAACAGGATTAAAGACCGTAGTAACAGCAATCGGAGCAGGTGTAGGAGTATGGGGTGTTATCAACCTTCTGGAAGGTTACGGTAACGACAATCCCGGAGCAAAGTCACAGGGGATCAAGCAGCTTATGTCCGGTGGTGGCATTATCATTGTGGCGCAGACGGTGATTCCACAGCTCTCCACACTGTTCTCATAAGAGATAGTCCTTTATGGGTGGAATCATTGACAAGATCACTGATTTCATAAAGGAAATGCTGCAAGGGTGGGTGCTGTCCAACCTTGAAACCATGTTTACCGATGTGAATGACAAGGTAGGCACGATTGCAGGGGAGGTCAGCAAAACACCCAGCTCATGGAATTCCGGTATTTTCAGCATGGTGCAGACGTTATCGGAAAATGTCATTGTCCCCATAGCGGGAATGATCATCAGCTTTGTGCTGGTCTATGAGCTGATCACAATGGTTATTGACAAAAACAACATGCACGACTTTGATACGAGTTTGTTCTTCCGTTTTTTATTCAAGGCTTGTATCGCTGTCAGCTTACTAAGTAAGACCTTTGATATTGTCATGGCGGTCTTTGACGTGGGAAGTCATGTAGTGACACAGGCGGCAGCTTCCATATCCGGCTCAACGAGTCTTGATGTGCAGGCTACGCTTACTTCCATGTTCAACAGCCAGATTGATAGTATGGGGATTGGGGAGCTGATAGGACTTGGCATGGAAACCATGATCATCAGCCTGTGTATGAAAATCATGTCCGTCCTTATCACCGTCATTTTATACGGACGTATGATTGAAATATACCTTTATGTATCAGTAGCACCAATTCCGGCGGCAACCGTAACCAACAGGGAATGGGGAACAGTCGGAACCAACTATCTAAAGGGACTTATCGCTTTAGCATTTCAGGGATTTTTCATTATGGTATGTGTGGCAATCTATGCTGTGCTTGTGGCAAGTGTGGCAGTCGCAGGCAATCTTCACAGCGCCTTATGGTCTGTGGCAGCCTATACCGTAATCTTATGCTTCAGCTTATTCAAGACAGGTTCCTTATCAAAATCAATCTTTAACGCTCACTAATGCATGGTGGGCGTTGCCCATATATGGGTATGCACACGAAAGGAGCAGACTATGGCAATATCAGTACCAGTGCCAAAAGACCTGAGTGGCATCAAAACGAAAGTAGCATTGAATCTTACCAAAAGACAGATCATCTGTTTTAGCGGAGCTGCCATTACCGGAGTTCCTTTGTATTTTCTTACAAAGGGAGTTTTAGGAACACAGGCGGCAGCCCTGATCATGGTGGGAGTGATGCTGCCATTTTTCTTTTTGGCAATGTATGAAAGGGACGGGTTTCCGGCAGAAAAACTTCTGTACTTTATGATACGGCAGAAGATACTTACACCGGGGATACGTCCTTATAAATCGGAAAACCTCTACGAGCAGTTGGAGGAAAGAGAAAAAATAAAGAAGGAGGTGCGCTACCTTGAAAAAAAAGCAAAAGGCGCAAGCCGGAAACCGCAGAATGCCGGAAAATAAGAAGGCGGCAAGTAGAGCCGGACTTTCATTTTCGGAAAAGAAGCGGTTAGTAGAGCTTAGACGTATCCTTGCCGGAAACGGGAAGGAACAGGCAAAGCCGGATACTGCACAGAAAACCATTACCTTCAAGAAGATGTTTCGTGATGGTATCTGTCAGGTAACACATAATTTTTACACGAAGATGGTGGAGTTTTACGACATCAACTATGACCTTCTGGAAGTAGAAGACCAGGGAGATATTTTAGAGGAGTACAGCAAGCTCATCAATTACTTTGATCCGTCCATTAAGTTTGAACTGTTCTTATTCAACAGGCAGGTCAATGAACAGGCACTTGCGGAGCAGTTTGACATACCTTTGCAGGATGATGATTTTGACGATATTCGTGAGGAATACACACAGATGTTGAAGCATCAGTCGGCAAAGGGAAACAACGGTATCATCAAGTCAAAGTATCTCATTTTTGGTGTGGAAAGCACCGGATACAAGGAAGCTAAAAACAAACTGAATAATATTGAGAAAGATGTTATCCGAAACTTAAATAACATTGGCACGAATGCCCGGTCACTTGACGGAAAGGAAAGACTTCGTATCCTGCATGAGTATTTTAATCAGGGAACGATGGAGCCTTTCCGTTTTTCATTTAAGGAACTGTCAGAGTCCGGCAAGGGTGTAAAAGACTATATAGCACCGCCGGGGTTTGATTTCCGCTATCCGAGCAGATTTAAGTCCGGCAGTATGTACGGAAGTGTTCACTATCTGGATATTATCGCACCGAGATTTAATGACGAGCTGCTAAAGAAGCTCCTTGACATTGATGATAACCTTACCATTACCATGCACATGCAGACGATGGATCCGGTCAAGGCAATCAAGATGTTAAAGGGAGCTTTGACGAACATTCAGAAAATGAAGATTGAGGAGCAGAAAAAGGCTGTCCGCAGCGGTTACGATATGGATATTCTTCCTACGGACATCATCACTTATGAAAAGGATACCTTAGAGCTTTTAGACGATCTGAATACGAGTAATCAGAAGATTGTTAAAATGACCTTCCTGATTACCTGTTACGGAAAGACAAAAAGGGAGCTTGAGAACATCACGCAGAGGGTCTCCGGCATTATCCAGCAGGCAAACTGCAACTTACGATGCTTGCAGTATTTACAGGAACAGGGGCTTATGGCATCTGCACCGATTGGCTGCAACGATACTGGAATTGAGAGAGTACTGACAACCAAAAGTACTGCTATTTTAGTTCCGTTCTGCACACAGGAGCTGTTCATGCCTGCTCCGGCGATTTATTACGGGTTAAATGCCCTTTCAAATAACATGATTATGGCAGACCGCAAAAGGCTCCGTACACCAAACGGTGTCATACTCGGAACACCGGGTTCCGGTAAGTCCTTCAGCGCAAAGAGAGAGATTTTATCCTGTTTCCTTATGACAAGGGATGACATTATTATCTGTGATCCGGAGGGAGAGTATTTCCCGTTGGTACAGGCACTAAAGGGACAGGTCATAAGACTTGCTACAGACTCCAAAGATTATCTGAACCCGATGGATATTCAGTTATCCCACAAAGGGGACAAAGAAGCTCTGAAATTAAAGAGTGACTTTCTCATTACCCTGTGTGACCTGATTGCCGGAGGAAAGGACGGTCTGGAGAATGATGAGAAGGGTATCATTGACGAATGTATCCGTCATATTTACGATACCTATTTTGAAAACCCTGTGCCGGAGAATATGCCTATCCTTGAGGACTTATACAATGCACTCTTAAAATATGAGCCGAAAAACGTGGAAAAGGAACTTGCCAAGGAAGCAAAGGCAAAGGCGGTCAGAATTGCCAACAGCCTTGTGCTGTATGTAAGCGGTTCGCAGAATTATTTTAACCACCGTACCAACGTGGACTCACAGAACCGTATCATCTGTTTTGACATCAGGGACTTGGGAAAACAGTTAAAAGAGCTTGGTATGCTGATCGTACAGGACGCAGTATGGAACAGGGTGTCGCAGAACAGGGAGCGTAAGATTGCCACCCGTTATTACTGTGATGAGTTCCACCTTCTGTTAAAGGAAAAGCAGACCGCCATTTACTCTGTGGAAATCTGGAAGCGTTTCAGAAAGTGGGGAGGTATCCCGACAGGGCTTACCCAGAACGTGGGTGACTTCTTACGTTCAGAGGAAATCGAGGGTATCTTGGGTAACAGTGACTTTGTGTATCTGTTGAACCAGAACGCAAAGGATCAGGCGATACTTGCAGACAAGTTAGGGCTTTCTGAAAAGCAGCTTTCCCATGTAACCAATTCCGAGCCGGGTTCTGGTCTGATACTGTTTGACAACGTGGTTATCCCATTTGTTGACAAGTATCCGACAAACACCAAGACCTATGCGATTATGAACACCAAACCGGAGGAAGCAGTTAAGAAAGATGAGGCGAGTTAATGGCAGATAAAAAGACAGAAAAAAGTGCCGCTTCACATAAAAAGGCTGTGAAAGAATTTCAGAAGAAAGAGAGTCCAGACTTTCAAAAAGGCGGCGGTTCAGATTTTCAGCCGAGAGCTTCCGATGTCTTTCAGGAGAAAACCGGAGTTTCACAAAAGTCTGGTGCATCGAAAAGCCATGCGAAAAAGGAGTATGGGGAAACTTTTGGACAAAATGTCCAGAAGTCCGGTGCCGATAAGGGACAGGAGGAAAAGGCGGCATTTACCAAAGCCGAGAACACGTTTTCTGGACAGGATAATTCCGGTCAGACGGAGGAAAACGGGAAAAGGCAGGAAGAAAAAGAGGATTACCACCGCAGGGACACTTACAGGCAGTCACAGGAAAAGGGCAAATACCATAAAAAGCGTGTGCAGCGAGAACATCAGCACAGGGAAAAAGCCAAAGATACCGTTTTTACGGAAGATGCCGGAAAGGTTTTTACGGAGGATTGCGCTTCAGAGTTTACCGGAAGCGAGAAATTAAAAAAGAAACAGAAACAGGCGCAGAAAGCCGCAGAGAAGGTCAAAAAGGCTAGAGGAAAACTTCCAAAGAAGCGGGAATATACCTTGCAGAGAGTCTTTGATGAGGAAACGGGCAAGGGGAAATATGTGGTTGTTCCGCTGGATAAGGAGAAGCCTTTTAAGCAGGAGAGCCTTTCCAAGACCACCATGCGGCGAATGCAGACGGAAAGCAGAAATTTCGTACATGGTAAGATTGCTGAGAACGAGAAGGAAAACTCTGCTGTGGAAGGTGCCCATAAGACGGAGCAGAAAGGTGAGGAGCTGATTGGCTTTGTAAAAAGGCACTATAAGGGAAAGGAAGCAAGACAGCGGGCGAAGATAGCGAAGCTGGAAAAGAAGCAGTTTCAGAAAGAGGTCAACTTCCAGTACCAGAAGTTCTTGGAGGAAAAACCGCAGATGCAGAAAAAAGCATTGCAGAAGCGTTTACAGAAACAGCGTATCAAGCGGGAGTACCTGAAAGCAAGACAGAAGGGAGCTGCCACAAAAGCGGCACAGGAAGCAGTGTCAAAGACCGCCAATACCGCAACCGCCATAGCAAAGAAGTTACAGGAGATTGCAAGCAAAAATGCGGGTGTTCTCATAACGGTTGGTATCATGGCGGTGCTTCTTGTTATGATTATGACCTCGGTATCGTCCTGTGGGGCGATGTTTGCAGATACGCAGTCTACGGTGCTTGCGGCAAGCTATTTGAGCGAACCGGCAGAGATTGATGCGACAGACTTGCAGTTTACCAGACAGGAGCTTGACCTTCAGAATGAGATTGACAATATTGAAACTGATTATCCGGGATATGATGAGTATTCCTATAATCTGGGGGAAATCGGGCACAATCCGTTTACGCTGATCGGGTATTTATCGGCTGTCCATACGGAATTTACCGCAAGTGAAGTGGAAAGCGAGGTACAGGCTCTTTTTGATGAGATGTATACGCTGACTCTTACACCGGATACGGAAACAAGGACAAGGACAGTAACCAAGACAGGCACACGCACTGTTACTGATCCGGTAACAGGAGAGGAGACAGAGGAAGAATACGAATACGAGGAAGAGGAGGAATACGAAGTCAGCATATTAAGGGTAGTGCTTACGGTCAAACCATTGGAAACCATTGTTGCCGGAAAGATGGATGCAGAACAGACAGAGATTTATGCCATGTATGCAGAGACTGGCGGGCTTTTACAGCAGTTTGCTTCTCCGCTTAATCTGTACTGGTATAACTATATTTCAAGCTATTACGGATACCGCAAGAACCCGAACACCGGAAATGAGGAACTGCATCGGGGCGTGGATATAGCGGTGCCCACAGGCACAACCGTTTATGCAGCCCATGACGGAACGGTCACGACAGCAGCTTATGACAGCTATTACGGGAATTATGTGGTCATCGAAAAAGACGGTTACACCACAAAATATGCCCACATGGACAGCCTGAGTGTCAGTGCAGGTCAGAGCATAACCAAAGGGACGGTAATCGGAACTACGGGAAACACCGGAAGCAGTACCGGAAGCCATTTGCATATCGAGTGTTTGTATAACGGAGAGTATTACAATCCGTTATTTTACTTTGATGTAGGCGAGGGAACGCTTTACGGGGAAAGTCCGGGAGGTGGCGGCGGTGCGCCGGGAAATGCCATACCACCGGATTCCTATGATGATGCAACCGTACAGGCACTTATGGAGGAAGCAGCCAAGTATTTAGGATATCCGTATGTATGGGGCGGTTCGTCTCCGTCCACAAGTTTTGACTGTTCCGGTTTTGTGTGCTGGGTATTTACCAACAGCGGCGTACACAATCTGCCACGAACAACCGCACAGGGCATTTATGACCAGTGTACTCCCGTATCGGCAAGCGAAGCGAAAGCGGGAGATATTATCTTTTTCACAGGCACCTATAATTCAGCAGGTGCAGTCAGTCATGTAGGCATCTACTGCGGCAATGGGGTAATGATACACTGTGGCGATCCAATCAAATATGCTTCCATTAACACTCCGTACTGGCAGAGCCATTTTTACAGTTTTGGAAGATTGAATTAAAGGAAGTGAGATACTATGACAAAAAGCCAGAGAATAGAAAAGGAAATCTCAAAGACAAAAGAACAGCTCGCCACCATACAGGCAAAGTTAAAGAACCTGGAAGAAGAAAAACATATGGCGGAAAGAGCTGAAAAACTGGATATTATCGAAAAGCATAAAATCTCGTCCGAGAAGCTGCAATTACTTATCAAATTCAGCGAGGACGAGATTTTGCAGTTATTAGCACAAAAAGAAAAGGAGAGAACAGGAAATGAAGAAAAAGTTATCAGTTAAGGTGATCATGTCCCTTATCTTGTCGGCAGTATTGTTCTGTATGCCGATTGGGGCATTTATGGCAAACAGCGGCAATACCGTATCGGTACAGGCACAGGATACGGATGCAGAGGAAAATGAGAGTGAAACGGAAACACCGTCTACGGGAACTGAGGAAGAAAGCGAAAGTGAACAGGAAAGCTCTACTGTGTCCGGCAATGACATTCCCACACCGGAATGTACCTGTAAGGAGAAATGCTCACAGTATTCGGTGGATAAGGAATGTGAGGTCTGTAAAGAGGATTACAGTCTTTGTGAGTATGTGAATCCCAACGTGAAAATCACAATCAATACACCGACAGGGTGGCACAATGATACCACAAAGGTACATATCTTAGTTGAAGATGTGGCAAAGTCCGGCAACTTTACCGTAAAAAGCGTACAGGCGAAAGTTGCACAGAATGGAAGCTGGACAGACATCACAGAGGATATGTATGTGGAGATTTCGGAAAACTGCACCGTCTATGTGCTTGTGACAGACCAGAAGGGTAATACCTATGAGAAGAACCGTTACATTAAGTGCTTTGATTTTACCAAGCCAACCTTAAATGCGGCGGTCAGCGATGGTCTGTTAAGCGTACAGGCACACGATACGGATTCCGGAATCAAGGCAGTCTATGTGAATGGTTATGAATTTACAGAGCTGACGAATGGCGTTTTGAATATCCGTCTGCAACAGTTTGATGCAGGGTATCAGTATTTTACCATTTCCGCAATGGACAATGCCGGAAATATGTCGGAGGTCTATAAGACAGCCAACCCATATTACACCGATCCGGAAGCGGAGGACAGTAACGAAAGCGATCCGGCTAAGCAGCTCCCGGTCAGTGCAGAAGCAACCAAGCCTTCCTCAGCAACCGGACAGGTAACGGAGCATACGAAAACGGACAGTGAGGGCAATACCACATCGGAAACCAGTCTTGCAGAACAGAAAAAAGCTGCCATGCAGGAAGCAGATGCTTCGGAGCAGGCAGAAAATAATGCAGAGCAGTCAGAGAATGGGAAAGAGTTTTATACCATTCAGACCGCAAGTGATAAGGTGTTTTATCTGATTATCGACAGGGACGGTGATGAGGAAATGGTCTACTTCCTTACAGAGATCAGCGAAAATGACCTGTTAAATACGACAACGGATAACAGCGAGACACTTCCGAAAAATTCCGCAGCACTGGAGTCTGCAATCCCGGTAAGTGACAGCGCACTGCCAAACAATAATGCGGAAACGGATAATGAGGAAACAGAAGAATTACCAGAGGATGGCGAGGAAAGTACGGAAGAAAGTACCGAGGAACCGGAAGAACAGCCCGCACAGCCCGATAATCCGATGGGAACCTATATCGTGCTTGGCATTATTGCAGTCATTGGCATCGGCGCAGGTTACTATTTCAAGGTAGTCAAGAAAAAGAAAGAGCAGTTTCTTGATGAAGATGATGAGGAGGACGAGGAAGAAGAAGTCCTAGAAGATGAGGACGAAACTGAGGACACAGAGGACGATTTTTTTGAAAAAAACGATGAGGAGGACGAATAAATGCAGTTAGTAATCGCAGAAAAGCCGAGTGTGGCGAAAAGCATAGCAGATGTATTGGGAGCCTTAGACAGACAGGACGGATATTTTGAGGGCGGCGGTTATCTTGTAAGCTGGTGCGTGGGACATTTAATCGAGCTTGCAGAACCGGAAAGCTATGGAGAACAGTGGAAGAAATGGACTTACGAGAGCCTTCCGGTCAACCCGGAGCATTGGCAGTATGAGATCAAGGAGGATACCAAAGAGCAGTATGATGTGCTCTATGGTCTTTTGCATGACAGCAGAGTGGACGAGGTAGTGTGTGCCACCGATGCCGGACGGGAAGGAGAGCTTATCTTCCGTCTGGTCTACAACATGGCTTCCTGCAAAAAGCCCATGAAACGCTTATGGATTTCATCTATGGAGGAAAGTGCCATAAGGGAAGGATTTGAGAATTTGAAGCCGGGAAGTGACTATGATCATTTATACCATTCCGCACTTTGCAGACAAGAAGCGGACTGGCTTGTGGGTATCAACGGTACAAGGCTTTTTACCGTTTTATATGGCGGCAAGGTGTTAAAGGTGGGCAGGGTACAGACACCTACCCTTGCAATGCTTGTGGAGCGTGAAGCAAAGATTATGAATTTCAAGAAAGAGCAGTATTTTATGGCTCATATCCTCTGTGGCGGCGTGGATGCAGCCACAGAGAGGATTGACAATAAAACAGAAGCAGAAAATGTTGCAGGAGCTTGTCTGAACGGACAGGCTCTTGTTACGTCTGTGGCAAAGGAAGAAAAAGCAGTAGCACCGCCGAAACTCTATGACCTTACCACACTTCAGAGGGATGCAAACCGCCTATTCGGTTTTACTGCAAAGCAGACCTTGGAGTACACCCAGAGCCTTTATGAAAAAAAGCTGTGTACCTATCCGAGAACGGACAGCCAGTATTTGTCTGACGATATGGAGCAGACTGCCGGAAATGTAATCGAAGCAATTTTCAGTTCCATTCTTTTTGAGGAAAATAGGATGTTCAATCCGGATATTAAGCGTGTGTTAAACAGCAAAAAGGTTACAGACCACCATGCGATTATCCCCACAATGGAGATTGCAAAAGCTGACCTTGCAGCCCTGCCGGAAACGGAGCGAAAGATTTTATCCCTTGTGGCCAACAGACTGCTGTGTGCTACGGGGGAGAAACATCTTTATGAAACGGTCAAGGCAGAGCTTTCCTGTGGCGTTTACACCTTTACAACTTCTGGCAAGTCGGTCTTAAAAAACGGGTGGAAAGATTTTGAAGACGCCTTTAAGCGTTCTTTTAAGACAACGGAAGATAAAGAGCAGGAGGATAAGAAGCTGCCAGAGCTTTCCGAGGGGCAGACCTTTGACGGGGTACAGACGAAGATCAGCGAGCATTACACCACACCGCCGAAGCACTATACGGAAGATTCCCTTCTGTCTGCAATGGAGCGAGCCGGAAACGAGGACATGAGTGACGATGTGGAGCGTAAGGGACTTGGCACACCTGCCACCAGAGCAGACATTATCGAGAAGTTAGTCAAGGACGGTTTCGTGAAGCGTGAGAAAAAGCAGATGATCCCCACAGAGGATGGAATGAAGCTGATTACGGTGCTTCCCGATGTGGTGAAGTCCCCGAAACTTACCGCTGACTGGGAAAATGCCCTTACCCTTGTTGCAAAGGGAGAGATGGAGCGTGAGGACTTTATGTCAGATATTGAAACAATGGTATCTGACTTAATCCACACCTACCACGAAGTCAGTGACGAGCAGAAAAAGATGTTTGCACAGGAGCAGAAGGTACTTGGTAAATGCCCGAACTGTGGCGGAGAGGTAGTAAAGGGAAAATACGGAGCTTTCTGCAAGAATAAGTGCGGCATGAATGTAAGCCGGATCATGGGTGTTGCCCTGTCAGATGAACAGGTGGAAAGCCTGCTTACCGGGAAAAAGACGCTGTTAAAGGGGCTTACAAGCAAGGCGGGCAAGAAATACGATGCCTATATCATTCCGAGCGGTACGGAAGAATACCACTACACAAAGGACGGAGAAGAAAAGTCCGGAGTGCAGTTTAAGTTTGTCATGGAGTTTCCCAATAAGAAATTTACAGGAAAGAAAAAATAAAAGGAGGACGTAACAATGGGAGCAGAAGAAACAAAGAAAGTACAGGACAATGAGAGCAAGGCGGACAAGTTTGTCCGTCTTGGGGAGTATCGTGTGAACAAAGTCATTGATGCAATCGGTAGGCTTGAGAACCTTTCCAACCGCACCAATTACGAATACACACAGGAACAGGTGGAAGCCATGTTTTCCATCATGGAAAAAAGGCTTTTGGAAGTCAAAGGCAGATTTGCCCCGAAAAAGGAAAAAGAAGATACATTTTCATTTGGAAGAAAAGCAGAGGAAAGTGTCAAATGAGTTATGAAAAACTGAGTTGAAGAAAAAAGGCTCAGATGAACCTTGAAAACTGTAGATAGTTTAAGTAGTGGCAGCTGGCCGCCACCCTTGATAGCACGAAAAAGAACTGCTGGGAGTCGATTACCGACGGCGAAGAACTCAAGAACAGTTAGTACTTCTTCCGTCGCTCACAGCAGTGTAGCAGTTCTTTTTTGTGCCATCAAGGGCATGCCGCTTTGCGGTGGCTGGGTTATTTACCTCTGGCTTGGAATCTAAGAACAGTTAGCGGCTTCGCCGTGTTGCATGTTCAGGATTGTTTGCTGGCCAAGAAAGATGAGGAGCTGCCATTTGCCGGGCATGTTGTCAGCACCATGAAGCAACTCAACATCGTTAAGGACTTTGTATCCGGCGTGCTTGTGAGGGCGCAGAAAGTTGTAATAAGCAACCCATAGAGCAAGGTCATAGTTGGCTCCATCGACATTGTCGAAACCATTGGTCGGCCGGTAGGATAGCTTATAGGTTCTATTTAGTCGTTCTATCATCTGCTTGAAGGGGCGGTATTCTTTGGATACTTCATCATTATTGGTGAGTCCAATTACCTGAGTGATATTGAACTTAAAATCGTCCCCGTATTCTCTTAAGAATTGTTGGGCTGCCAAGATATAGGCACTGTAACCGTCTGCTATAAAGCGGAAGTTTTCGGGAAGCTTCTTTAAGTGTCTGAAAGCCATACGCATGGCAAGAATACAGGCACCGACATCTCGTTCTTGAGATATACGATAGCCAACAATGGAGCGATTCTTTGGATTCATGATGAACCAGATGAAAGCCTTTACACCACGGATTTTGATGTAGGTTTCGTCAGCGGTTACGATATCTTTTACATCGTAGTTGTAATTATCGACGAAGGGCTTGATGCAGATGGCGGCTGTTTTGCAATAGTTGGCTACCTGCTGGTGAGAGATATCGATGTTGTATAACTCTTTGAGAGCATACTTCGTCTGACGAAGAGACATTCGAAGGTTTACATGCATGGTTAAGCATAAGCCCATGACATTAGAATCAAACTTGGAAAACTTGAGCGATGATGCATTTTTAGGCAGCGAATTAAGATCCATCTTGAAGAAATCCAAGGTGAATTCGCGGTAGATGTAATGAAGTTTGTACTTGTTCTTACCATAGTCTTCCTTAAGGTCTTTTTTATCGACTTTACGGAGGTTCTTGATATAGTAGGGGCATTTAGGGTTCACACATTTATGAACAATAAAGTGCTTGCGATCTTTTTTAGGGACGAGGGTATTCATGCAGTGAGGACAGCGTAGCTTAAGTGATGTGTGACGGTTCTCTTCAGGAGAGAACTTCGTATCACATACCTTGCACATAAGCTGGCCTTTGGAACCGTTGTTCTTATAAAGATAGATACTAGGGGCATTGCAGCGAGGACATTTACAGTCTTCGTCGATGTCACATTCAGATCGACGACGGATGGGTTTGATAGGTTTGTGGTCATCTTTATAACGCCACTTAAGATAAGCCATGAAATCTCGGTAATCCCAAGGTTCAACATTCAGGATAAGTGGAAGTTCATCAATCTTGAATTTTTGATATTTTGGCGAGTTGGAATCATCATGAGCCCACTGCTTAAAAGGCATATATCTACAGAGAAGTTTTAATAAAAAGCAATTCATTGAATAGAGTTGTTGAATTATTTGAAGTAAATACAGTATAATAGTCACGAGCAATTAAATCCTTTCGTATTTTGTTTGTTGTGGTGACTACATTATACCGAAAAAAGGAGGTAATTGCTCTTTTTATTTGCAAACCTCCGAAAAATCAAGGTTTTAAAAGGATTTTTTAAAATAAAAAATGGGTAGTCTTTGACACTACCAAGCAGAGTAGGGAGGAAAGGGATATGTTTACAACAGGAGACAAATTATTAAATGTGATGAAAGAGGAAGAAATCGGGATTGCGGAGCTTTCCAGAATTTCCGGTGTGCCGGAGAGAACAATCCTTGACATTATGGCAGGAGTTAAGGAGCCTGAACTTGGTGTTATGTGCAAGATTGCAGACGGACTTGGTATCTGTGTGCATGAGCTTCGTGCAGATGAGGAGAGTTATGCGGTATCCGTTTCGAAGGATACCCTTGCCAAGCTGATCGTTGTCAGCGAGATTAACAACGTGGAACTGGAGGAACTGATCAACTGCATTTTGGAAAAAGGCATTGAGGAGCAAGGTTTTTATGCCTGATGCCGATAAGTAACTGATCACAGGCTGTAGGGTGCTTAAAGTGCCTTACAGCCTTTTTTACGGAGGTTTACCATGAGAAAATATAAATTGATTTCCGCACTGGCAGAGGAAACAGCAAAAGAAGTCGTGCGGAATGAAGAAAACTGGAGGAGATACCTAAATACTGCTTCCAGATTGTATAAATATCCATTTAAGGAACAGCTTTTAATCTATGCCCAAAGACCGGAGGCAACCGCCTGTGCTTCCATAGAGATATGGAATGAAAAGATGCACTGTTGGGTAAACAAAGGTGCAAAGGGCATTGCGCTGATTGATGAGGATAGTTTTTCCGGTTTGAAGTATGTCTTTGATATTTCAGATGTGCATAAGGCAAGAAGAATCGGACAATTCCCTAACCTTTGGGAGATGCGTGAGGAACACATGGAAGCAGTGATTTCCCGTTTGGAAAAAACTTATGGGGACACCGACAGGGAAGCCGGGTTTGTGGGACGTATCCGGGAGATTGCCGGACGGATTGCAGAGGATTGTTATAAAGAGCTTGCTTCGGATATGGAATACTTAAAGGAAGGGAGCTTTTTAGAGGAACTGGACGAGCTGAACGTGGAAATAAGGATACGGGAAACCCTTGCCGACAGCATTGCCCATACCGTTTTAAAGCGCTGCGGCATGGAGGAGAGCGAGCTTGCCGAAGAAATAAACTTTCCTTATATCCATGAGTTTAACACAGTGGAAACACTGTCACAGCTTGGCAGCAATGTGTCTGATTTATCCAAGCCAATCCTTATGGAAATTGGAAAAGCAATCGGAGCGTATGACAGGCAGATTGCCCAAAATCGGGAAGAAACGAGAGTAGGCAGGGAACGTATCGACACCCATGAGAAAAATATCGAAAAAGGACTTGCAAATGCATCTGAAGCAGACTATAATGCGTTAAAGCGTGAAAGCGAAAGCCAAGACGAACAATCTATCACACAGACCGGAGAAATCGGGGAAAGGAGCAAATATGATGAATCTGACATACGAGAAGAACGGGGATTATCAGATACCGATGGTAGTAATGGACGAACAGCCGAAGGAGGTACTGACGAAGTACGGACTGATGAGGAAGAAGTTCTTACAGGAACACAAGAACGGAGTATATACGGGACTTCTTCTGAACGGGAAGCTGAAGGAACACCTGTTAATGATACAGGAGCAGGCAGAGGAGAGAATGGAGCTTCTGACCGGACAGATGAAGGAGAGAGAGGGGATAACGGAGCAGATGAAAGCAGAAAATCAGATGCTCTGGGTAGCGAAGATGAACAGCATCGTACACTCGGCAGAGGAGATCGTGATGACGGAACTGATCTACAGTTAAATATCGAACAGCCGGAGGGAACCTATCAGCAGTTAAGCCTGTTTCCGAGCTTTGAGGAACAGGTCGGCACAATCGCAGCAGCGGAAGCAAGTATTCAATATACCATGCCCGCTGCTTTTTCTTTGCCACAGGAGCAGATTGACAGTATCTTGCGTAGTGGCGGCGGTAGGGATAACAGCAGAAAACGTATCTATGCCAAGTATCAGCAGGGTAAGACACCGGAAGAAATGGCAGAATTTTTAAAGAACGAGTATAAGACCACCGGAAAAGGTTTTGAGTTTGACGGAAATCCTGTTTCACTGTGGTTTGATGAAATGGGTATGCGTATAGGTTATGGTACATCGGCAAAGGAAAATACCCTTGCAGTGATGAGCTGGAGCGAAGTGGAGAGCCATATCCGTGTTATGGTGGAGAATGGTACTTATATGAGTGCAAATGAAGTATTCCTTGTGGATGCGGTGGAGCGTGAGAGAATTGCTACGGACATTAACAATTTCTTCCGTGATGGTATATCGGAAATGCCGGAGAGTCTGGAGCTTAAATTTTCTAACTACCCGGCAAGCATGGAAAGGCTATGCGAGCTTTTATCCACCACTGAGGGCAGAGAACTGATTCAGGATGAGCTTGAAAAGGCAAAAGCACAGCTTGACAGCGGAGAAAAGCAGATTAAATGGCGGTATGTGAAAAGACCGGATTATTTATTAGAACAGCTTGCGGATTTAGGTGTGGAAAAGAAAGAATTTCCGGCACCTGATACGGTGGAGGTAAGGAATGAGGATTTTATCACACAGGACGAGATTGATTACAGGCTGACCGGAGGAAGCAGTTTTGAACATGGAAAGTTCCGTATCTATGAGTATTTCATGGAAGGGCATGACAAGAAAGACAGCATTGCTTTTCTGAAAAATGAATATGGTACGGGTGGCAGTTCCCATGCACTTCCGGGAAGTGACAGAGCGCACGAGGATCACGATGCCAAAGGTATCCGTCTGGAGAAAGGTAACTATGGCAGTCCTTACGCAAAGGTGCTTTTAAACTGGAATGTTGTCGAGAAACGTATCCGGGAGCTTGTGCAGGCAGATAAATACCTTTCGCCGGAGGGAAAGGAAGCCTATGCACAGTATAAACAGGAACAGGCAGAGAAAGCCATGCAAAAAGAACAGGCGAAGTTGGAGCGTGGTGTAACCAATCAGGAATTAGATAGAGAAACAGGAACTGTTGCTGAAGGAGAACCAAAAGCACCGGAAACCGGAAAAACAGACATAGAGCAGTTAAATAAAAGGCTGTCTGAAATGTCGGCTGTGGTTAAAATCTGCGGAGCATTAGACCGGAAAGATGTGGTTGGCTGGAACGAGGAAACACAGGCGGTCACGATTACTGACGATGAGCGTACTTTAGAAGGAAAAGAGGTCTATGATTTCCTTTTTGCAGAAGCGGCAGACTATGTAATGATGCAGACAATTAGCGACGAAACAGAAAAAGCTCTGGAGATGGACGGACTGTTAAAGGATGCCGGACAGTATGCGTCACGTTATGAGGGTGAGCCTTCCATAGAGCAGACAGAAGAACAGCCTTTGACTGCGGATGATGTTAAAAACCTTGTATTGATAGACCGGGAATATATCAGAGGTACACGAACAACAGTCTATGATTTTGAGTGTGATATTCGTGGGGAACATGATAAGCTGCAATATACGCTTGAGTACCATGATGACGGAGAAGGCTTTACCATTCATACGGAGAAGGATGATATTTGGGAACGTATGCCGGAGCCTGAACTGGCACGATTGGAGGGCATTCTTGGCAGGGAAGCATTATATTTTAAGTACCATGATAAAATAACCGGGGCAAAGAGCCTTGAGGACATGGAGGAGATTCGCTTCAGCATTATGGAAGAAGAATCTCCTTATTTTTCTGCTGTTTCCCAAAGAGTATGGGGTGAATATGAACAGAAAAATGAAGAATTGTCCAATCCAATGCAAGAAAGTGAAGTGATTGCCGAACCAGAGCCGCAGAATGAAGCAGAAGCACCAAAGGAACAGCCGCCGCTTGACAAATCGGGTGCAGTCAACTTCCACATTGCTCCGGAAACAGAGGAAAGTGCCGGAAAAGGCTTTGCGGCAAAAGAAAAATTCCGTCAGAACGTGGAAGCAATCAGAACGCTTGAAAAGATTGAGGGCGAAAACCGTATTGCCACGCCGGAAGAACAGGAAATTTTAGCAAAATATGTGGGCTGGGGTGGTCTTGCTGATGCCTTTGATGAAACAAAAGCGAATTGGGCAAGTGAATATCAGGAATTAAAGAGCCTGTTGTCAGCCGAGGAATACGATTCAGCAAGGGAAAGCACCTTAAATGCCCACTACACAAGCCCTGTGATTATCAAGGCGATTTATGATGCGATGGAACGAATGGGCTTTTCAAAAGGCAACATTTTGGAGCCGGCAATGGGTATTGGCAACTTTTTCGGTATGCTGCCGGAAAGTATGCAGGAGAGCAGGCTTTATGGTGTGGAGCTTGATGAAATTACCGGAAGAATTGCAAGGCAGCTATACCCGAATGCCGATGTGAAGATCACAGGCTTTGAAAAGACGGAGTATCCCAATGATTTCTTTGATGTGGCAATCGGAAACGTGCCTTTCGGTCAGTACAAGGTGGCAGACAGAGCCTATGATAAGCATAACTTCCTCATACACGATTACTTTTTCGCCAAAGCCTTAGATAAGGTCAGACCGGGCGGCGTAGTGGCATTTGTCACTTCAAAGGGAACAATGGATAAGAAAAGTCCGGAAGTCAGAAAGTACCTTGCGCAGAGAGCGGAGCTTCTTGGAGCGATCAGGCTTCCAAACACAGCCTTTAAGGAAAATGCGGGGACGGAGGTCACTTCGGACATTCTTTTCCTAAAGAAGCGTGACAGGGTAATCGACACCCTGCCGGATTGGGTACATCTTTGTGAAAATGAAAATGGCATAGCCATGAACCAGTATTTTGCAGACCACCCGGAGATGATCATGGGAAAAATGGAAATGGTCAGCGGGCAGTTTGGCATGGAAGCCACCTGTACACCGGATACCACCATTCCTTTATCCAAGCAGCTTGAAAAGGCTATATCCCATATCGAGGGCAGCATTGACGAGGCAGAGTTCGATGAGCTTGATGATGAGCTGGCAAGAGAATCCATTCCCGCCGATCCAAGCGTGAAGAATTACAGTTACACGATCGTGGACGAGAGGGTGTATTACCGGGAAAATTCCATTATGAAGCCTGTGGACGTATCAGAAACGATGGAGCAGCGCATGAAAGGCATGGTGCAGATTCGTGACTGTACACAGGAGCTGATTGACTATCAGTTGAACGAATATCCGGAAGATATGATTAAGAGCAAGCAGGCAGAGCTTAATGAGCTGTATGATGCGTTTTCCAAGAAATACGGTCTGATCAATTCACAAACCAATAAGAGAGCGTTTAATCAGGACTCAAGCTATTGTCTGCTTTGTTCATTGGAGAAATTAGACGATGAGGGCAACTTCAAAGGCAAGGCTGATATGTTTTCAAAGCGAACCATTAAAAAAGCAGAAGTTGTCACAAGCGTGGATACCGCAAGTGAAGCACTGGCGGTGTCATTAGGGGAAAAGGCAAGGGTAGACCTAGCCTATATGTCGGAGCTTACGGGAAAAAGCAAGGAAGATGTGGCAAAGGAACTTGTCGGAATTATTTTCCAGAATCCGGTCACAGAAAAGTGGGAAACCGCAGACGAGTATTTAAGCGGCAATGTCCGGGAGAAGCTGGCAACGGCAAGGGTTTTTGCAGAGAATCGTCCGGAGTTTGCAATCAATGTCACAGCCCTTGAGGGTGTACAGCCCAAGGAGCTTGATGCAAGCGAGATTGAGGTGCGTATTGGTGCCACATGGATTGAGCCTAAGTACATCGAGGATTTCATGCGGGAAACCTTTGAAACACCGGATTACCTTTTTGACCGTAACCTTGTCGGGGTGCAGTATTCCGATGTGACAGGACAGTGGAACGTAAAGGGCAAAAATGCGGATCGTGGCAATTCACTTGTCAATATGACCTACGGAACGAGCCGGGCAAATGCCTACCGTATTCTGGAGGATTCCTTAAACCTTCGTGATACCCGTATTTTTGATACGATTGAGGAAGATGGAAAGGAAAAGAGAGTTCTTAACAAAAAGGAAACCACGCTTGCCAGCCAGAAACAGGAAGCCATCAGGGAAGCCTTTAAGGATTGGGTATTTCGTGATCCGGAGCGCAGACAGACCTTGTGTGCCAAGTACAACGAGCTTTTCAATTCCACCAGACCAAGAGAGTATGACGGTTCCCACCTGAAGTTTCCGGGCATGACACCGGATATTACATTAAGACCGCATCAGCTTAATGCGGTGGCACATCAGCTTTATGGGGATAATACCCTGCTTGCCCATTGTGTGGGTGCAGGTAAGACCTTTGAAATGATTGCTGCAGCAATGGAGAGCAAGCGGTTAGGGCTTTGTCAAAAAAGCTTATTTGTCGTACCGAACCACTTAACAGAGCAGTGGGCGAGTGATTTCCTGCGCCTGTATCCGGGTGCAAATATTTTAGCTGCCACAAAGAAAGATTTTGAGCCTGCCAACCGTAAGAAATTCTGTTCCCGTATTGCAACCGGGGATTATGATGCGGTCATCATCGGGCATACGCAGTTTGAAAAGATACCGCTTTCAACGGAAAGACAGGCTGCCATGATCGAGCGGCAGATAACGGAAATAGAAATGGCAATCGAAGCGGTCAAGGCAGAAAAGGGCGAGCGTTACACCATTAAACAGATGGAAAAGACAAAAAAATCATTAATCGCAAGGCTGAGCCGATTGAACGATACTTCCCGCAAGGACAATGTAGTAACCTTTGAACAGCTTGGCGTTGACAGGCTGTTTGTAGACGAGAGCCACAATTATAAGAACCTTTTCTTATACACCAAGATGCGGAACGTGGCGGGCATTGCACAGACGGAAGCACAGAAGTCCTCGGATATGTTTGCAAAGTGTCAGTACATGGACGAGCTGACAGGCGGCAAGGGCATTACTTTTGCAACAGGTACGCCGATTTCCAACAGTATGACGGAGCTTTATACGAATATGCGCTATCTGCAATACAATACGCTTCAGAAGCTCGGTCTTGGCAATTTCGACAGTTGGGCGGCTACTTTCGGAGAAACGCAGACCGCCATAGAGCTTGCACCGGAAGGAACCGGATACCGGGCAAAGACAAGGTTTGCCAAGTTCTTCAATCTGCCGGAGCTGATTTCACTTTTCAAGGAAAGTGCGGATATTCAGACACCGGATATGCTAAAGCTGCCTGTACCGGAAGCAGAGTACGAAAATGTGGTGTTAAAGCCGAGCGAGTATCAGAAAGAAATGGTACAGTCCCTTGCGGATCGTGCGGAGGCTGTTCGTGATAGGAAGGTAGAGCCACACGTTGACAATATGCTCAAAATCACCAATGACGGTAGAAAACTTGCATTAGACCAGCGTTTGATCAACGATATGCTTCCCGATGAGGATAATTCCAAAGCCACCACCTGTGTGGACAAGGCATGTGAGATATGGGAAGAAACAAAGGAACAGAAGTCGGCACAGCTTATCTTCTGTGACTTATCGACACCGAATGGAGATGGTACATTCAATGTTTATGAGGACATTCGGGGCAAACTGATTGAAAAGGGTGTCCCACCGGAAGAAATCGCATTTATCCATGATGCCAATACGGAGAAAAGAAAAGCGGAGCTGTTTGCAAAGGTAAGAAGCGGACAGGTTCGTTTTTTGTTGGGTTCTACTGCCAAAATGGGAGCCGGAACCAACGTACAGGACAGACTGATTGCATTACACCATTTGGATGTGCCCTGGCGTCCGTCTGACATTGAACAGCAGGAAGGTCGTATTTTACGACAGGGAAACATGAATGATAAGGTCAAGATTTTCCGGTATGTGACGGAAGGCACCTTCGACAGTTATTCATGGCAGCTCATTGAGAATAAGCAGAAGTTTATCGGGCAGATCATGACGAGCAAGTCCCCGGTACGTTCCTGTGAGGACATTGACGAAGCAGCGCTATCTTATGCAGAGGTAAAGGCACTTGCAACTGGAAACCCTTACATCAAGGAGAAGATGGACTTGGATATACAGGTGTCAAAGCTGAAGCTCTTAAAGGCGAACCACACAAGCCAGCGTTACCGTCTGGAGGACAATATCGCAAAGCATTACCCGATGCAGATCACAGCCTTAAAAGAAAGGCTTGAGGGATACCGGGCGGACATTCAGACCTACGCAGCGCATAAGCTGGTGGATAAGGACGCTTTTTCCATGAAGATAGGCAACCGTACCTATACAGACAAAAAGGAAGCGGGTGCGGCTCTGATTGATATGTGCCGGAGTGCCAAACAGCCAAACATGGCGGTCACAATCGGAGAATATCAGGGCTTTAAGATGAGCGTGTCTTTTGACTCGTTCTTCTCCAAGTTTACGATCAGCTTAAAAGGAAGTCTGAGCCATGAGGTGGAAATCGGAGCCGATCCGTTTGGAAATCTGCAAAGACTGTCCAATGCGTTAGAGGGAATGACCGGGAAAATGGCAGACGTGGAGCAGAAACTTTCCAATGTGGAACATCAGCTCGAAACCGCAAAGGTAGAGGTCACGAAACCTTTTGCACAGGAGCAGGAACTGGCGGAGAAGCTAGAGCGCCTTGCAGAGTTAAATGCGCTTCTTAATATGGATGAAAAGGGCGATAATGCGCTGGATATGGGCGATGATGAGCCGGAGGACGAAACGGGAGAGCAGAGTACACAGGCGCAGGAAAGCGAACCGGACAAGGCAGAAGATATACAGGCGGTGGCTGAGGAACCGTTAAAGCCTGTTGCAAGTTTTCTTATGTCGGAACGTATCGCAGAGCATGACAAGAAACGGATGTTAGCAGACGGTTCCAGAGGGCGGGTATCCGTCAAGGAGAAACTTGTAGAGATGAAGCAGAAAATATCCGATCAGAAGATGCCGGAGAAACCGGAAGTAACAAAGAGCAAAGGAAAAGAGGAAAGTTTATAGGAGGGTGCGATGGAAGCAAACGAACCAAAGAAAGAACAGAACACAGAGGAAATGGACGTTATGAAGCAGTTCATGGAGCTTATGGGACAGCAGGACATGAAAGAGCAGTCACAGGACTTTATGGAGGTCTTGCAGTATATCGCCGGGATGCAGTTACAGCTTTCCGCTATGGTGGACGAACTGCAGGGAGTACGAAAGCAGCTTGAAAAGATGCAGGAGAGCCAGCCGAAAGCAGCGGAAAGTCAGCTATTGGATAAGGTGTCATACCTCCAGGAGAAGGTAAGCAGTCTTGCAGAACGTTTATCGGAACTGAAAGACCATTTGATTGACACCGCAGCACAGGCAGTAACCGCCTTTAAGGAAAAGGGAAAAGAGGAAATGAACAGGGTTCTTCAGAAAGGAATTTCCAGTGTGAAGTCGGTGCTTTCCGGATGCCGGGAGAAGATGGTTGATGTGCTTACCAGTTATGAAAAGACCGCCAACCAAATAGACAGCATTGGGGACGAGCTCAAGCAGATCGGGAACAGCGTAGCCAACGTGGGAAGGCTCTTAACCGGAAAAGGCACAAAGGAAGTGTCGGACGAAAAAGAAGGCGTTGCCCTTACAAGGGTACTGAATATGCCTGTAAAGAAGCATATCTCAGCCTTAAAGAAACAGGTGGAGCGGATTGACGGTGCAGTAGCGAAGCTGGATAAGGTCTGTGCCGGACTGGATACCGGAAAGGATAAGGAAAAGAGCAGGGTGTCCGTCAAGGAAAAGCTGTCACAGATGAAAGTGAAATCGGAACAGCAGAAGAAAGAACCGGAAAAATCAAAGACTAAGAGTCAGGAAGCAAGTTTATAAAGTTTTATGGAAAGAGCAGGTAGCAATCTATCTGCTTTTTCCTGTTTTTATGATAAGGAGGACATACAATGGCAGATGCGAAAACAGAAAAACAGAAAGTACAGGAAATAACGGAGAAGCTGGAGCAGGGTATCAAGGAGCTTTTTGAAAGCGAGAAGTACAAGACCTATCTGAATACCATGTCAAAATTCCATAATTATAGCTTTAACAACACCATATTAATCGCAATGCAAAAGCCTGACGCTACGTTAGTGGCCGGATTCAAGGCTTGGCAGAAGAATTTTGACAGGCACGTTAAAAAAGGGGAAAAGGGTATCCGTATCCTTGCCCCGGCACCGTACAAGATTAAGGAAGAACAGGAGAAACTTGATCCGGTAACAGGAGAGATCATGCTTGACAAGAACGGAATGCCCATTACGGAGGAAGTGGAGATTAAGATACCCGCCTTTCGTGTGGTTCCGGTTTTTGATGTGTCACAGACGGACGGAAAGGAACTGCCGGATATAGGGGTAAATGAGCTTTCGGGAAGTGTGGAGGACTACGAGGACTTTATGCAGGCACTTACGGAGGTTTCCCCGGTTCCCATTATCTATGAAGATATAGAAGGGGAGGCAAAGGGATATTTCCATACCACAGACCACCGGATTGCCATACAGGAGGGCATGAGCCAGAGTCAGACCGTAAAGACCGCTATCCATGAGGTGGCACACGCAAAGCTTCATGACCGGGAACGGAATCAGGATATAGATGCGGTCTTAGACAAAGACCGCAACACAAAGGAAGTGGAAGCGGAGAGTGTTGCCTATACGGTGTGCCAGCACTTCGGCATTGATACCTCGGACTATTCCTTTGGGTATATTGCCGGATGGAGCAGTGACCGGGATATGAAAGAATTGAAATCTTCCCTTGATACCATACGAAAGACCGCTTCGGAGCTGATCACAGGCATTGAGGACAGGTTAGCAGAGTTACAGAAGGACAGGGCAGTGGAGCAGGAACAGAATAAGGAGAGTATTCTTCTGATACAGAATGATGATCTGACAAAATACAGCCTTGTGAGTGTCGTGGGAATGGACAGACAGGAACTTATGGACGTTCTTTCAGCCATGAGTGAGGACGATAAGCTGAGTATTCAAGCATATCTGGAGAGTAAAGGGGCATGGACAACCGAGATCGCCAATGAAGATACAAAAGAATTTGGAGAATACCACCTTGATGTCCGTTACAATACCGACACAGAGGAGCTTGTGGATATGAAAGAACGAAAGGAAATCTATGATAAGTCTATGGAGCCGATTGCCGCCGGAGATGTAGTGGTAAAATTCTCCGGTTCGATGGGAAGTGAATGGGAGATTTCCAAAATCACAAATATGTCCCCGGACGAAGTTAAAAAGCTGCTTTATGATATGGCTCTGCTTAATGAGAATGAGTGGGACGGAGATTATAATGCGTATCTGAAAGAACATGGGGCAGAAATGACTTTGATTAGTTCCAGTGCCGGACTGAATGAACACGCACCGCAGTTTTTTGATTTTGCATACGATGCAGATACAGGCGTGAGTGCATCAACGGAATTATCTGCCATACAGCAGGCAGAGAACCTTATCAACCGCATGGAGCATGGGGCAACAGTCTTTACGGATGATGAGAGAGATCTGATTGTGAATTACAATTACAAGCTCGATGACATGGAAAAGACAAGAGAATTGGCGGAGAAACTTGCATACATGATAGAAAATCAGCCTGTCAATGAAGCGCTTACTGTCATAGATGCACAGGCGGAGATTGATGCACTTCCGGATGGCAGGATAGGTCTTTCTGAGATGCATGAGTATGGTTATTCCTGGAATGAAATGCTGCCTTTGACAAAGGATAAGGCAACGGAGCTTTTCGGGGAAGATGTGGCTGTGTATCAGCTCCATGAGGACGGTTCCGAAATGCTCATTGAAGATTTGGAAGAATTAAAGGAGCATGAGGGCATTTTCGGAGTGGAAAAGGACGATTGGAGTGCCTATCTGGAACACCAGAGTATGAAACAGGAGTTAGAGGAAAGTCCTGCAAACAGGGAAACACAGCTTCTATTTGGCAGCGAGGACAGATTTGGTATTTATCAGCTCAAAGATACAGAGGAAGCAAGAGACATTCACTTTATGGGAATGGACTATCTTGAAAGCAGGGGAATTGCGGTCACAAAGAAGAATTATAACCTGATCTATACCGCACCATTAGAGGAAGGCACAAGCCTTGAAGATATTTACACCCGCTTTAATATAGATCGCCCCGCAGACTTCCGGGGACATTCCCTTTCTGTCAGTGATGTGGTGGTGCTTCATCAGAACGGAGAAAACACAAGCCATTATGTGGATTCCTTTGGTTACAGGGAAGTGCCGGAGTTTACAAAGGAGCTTATGGCAGAGCATACACAAGAACAGACTTCGGTCATTGATGAAACGACGGAGATCCTTTCGGAGATTGCACAGGAACACGCACAGGATGAACTGGACAGGGAAAATGAAGTGTTCCTCGTCAATTACAACGAATGGCGTGAGGTCAGTACGCTTGACTTGGAACAGAATTATTTTGCTATTGATGATCCGTATGCGGATGGGGATTTCAGACTTTTGCATTTGCAGAACCAGATCAAGGACATCACACCTGCAGGAGTGCATTTCGATACCTATGAGGAAGCTGCGGCTGCCCTTTATGAAGCAGAGCGGGAAATGGCGAATATGCCTTTCAATAAAGAAAATAACATCGGTTCCTACATGGTAAACGGAAGGGCACAGCTTGAGCGTATCATGGAAGCAAGACAGCTTCAGAAGCACATGTTGCGCTTTCATAGGGATATTTTTAGAAGTGGGCTTGAAACCCTTATGTAATGGGAGTTTCCGGCAGTTGCCTATGCTCCCTTTTTAGATTTGTCAGTATCTGTTGCAGCTTCTAAAGCTACTTTTTCTTTTTCAGCACGTTCTTTCTCAGCTTTGCGTCGGTTGTAGGTTCGATTCCACGCACGCTTGCGACGTTTCCGTTCTTCTTCGGCTAATTCTTCCGGTGTCAGTTCTGGCATTGGAACATCCAGCTTGCCTACATATTTGAGATAAATGTCGATTTCCTGTGTGCGTTCCCCTGTTGACTTGTCAGCTTCGTGAACTTCAATTCTGTCTATAAATTCGTGAATCATTGGTGTGGTCAGTTCAGAAAAATCTGTGTACTTATGAACCAGTGCGATGAATTTATCGACATTGGAAGCTTCTTCCTTTGCTGTGGCTAACTGCTCTCGGGCAGAAGTAAGGAATTCTTCTAATTCCGCCTGTTCCTTTTCGTAATCAGCAGACAGCAATTCAAAACGCTTATCCGACAGCTTCCCGGATACATTATCTTCATAAATACGTTTTATCAGATGATCAAGTTCAGTAACCCTCTTTTCAGATTTTGCAATCTTTTTTGTGAGAGCCTTCGTATCTGATTCCTGCTTCAGAACATTGGATTTTCTAACCTTTTCCAGAAATTCATCCTCATGTTCTTTGACATAGCTTGCCGTATATTGCAGTGTTGTCAAAATCAGGTCTCTGACCACATCTGTTCTTACGTGGTGTTGGGAGCATTTGTTTTCAAAATGTCCCTTTGCCTTGCTGTAGGTAGAGCAGGTGTAATTATTCTGTGCATTGGTATATTTACCGGTCGGATTTCCATCCTTATCCTTTTTCTCATAGCCTTTTGTGCGGTGGTTGAACATTTTAGCACCACAATCTGCGCAAAACATGAGTCCGGTCAATGGATTTGCTTTGCCCTGTGCGATTGGGCGGTGCTTGGTCTCTCTGATTTTCTGAACCATATACCAGGTGTCTTCATCAACAATAGCTTCCTGCGTATCTCTGAATATCAGCCAGTCCTCCGGATTAGCATATTGGGAATGCTTGTCCTTGTATGATTCCTTGAAGGTTCTGAAATTAACTGTGTGCCCCATGTATTCCGGTTTTGATACGAGGTCTGTGATAGTGGTAGCTGTCCACGAATAAGGTCTTGTCATATCGCATTTACCTCTGCAAGTACCGAGTCCTTGTTTTGCAAGATAGTAGGAAGGACGTTCAACCTTTTCGTTTGTAAGAATTCTCGCAACCTGCATCGGTCCATTCCCTTCAATAATCAACTGGAAAATGCGTCTTACCACAGCAGCGGCTTCTTCATCAACAAGCCAGTGGTTGTTATCTTCCGGGTCTTTTTTGTATCCGTAGATGGCATTAGAAGTCAGATGCTTGCCTTCCATACCTTTATTGCGAAGTACAGACTTGATTTTTCTGCTGGTATCACGCACATACCATTCATTCATAATGTTTAAGAATGGTGCAAATTCATTGGATTCAGAATGCGTGCTGTCAACACCATTGGAAATAGCAATAAAGCGGACGCCTTTTTCTCGGAACAGAACCTCTGTATAAAAGCCTACTTCCAGATAATTTCTGCCGATTCGGCTCATATCCTTGACGATAACACATTCGATTTTTCCTTCTTCAATGTCAGCAGTCAATTGCTTCCAATCCGGTCTGTCAAAGTTTGTGCCGCTATACCCATCATCGGTATAGTGAGCAAGGTTCGTAAACCCCTGTTCTTTGGCATACTTTTCAAGCATTTTCTTCTGGTTTACAATGCTGTTACTGTCTCCATTCAGTTCATCATCTCGTGACAGTCTCTCGTAAAGTGCTGTTATTTTGTTGTTGTCCGGTCTCTTCATAAAATCTCCTTTCCGAGGTATCCATACCTCTGTGACCGGGCATCTATGGATGAATTTATTCTACCATAGATACAGGGTCACTGCTATATAATCTTGTGATTCGGGAACAGATTTTCTAAAAATGACCATAAAAATGACAGGGTATGTAACCCTGTCATAAAGTCAGAAATTGTTCCTTCACTTATAGGAGAAATTCGAGGGGATAAACGGAACTGTTTTTTATAGCTTTTAGAATTGTTGTCAGCATTTATACAACACTAATCAGCCTTAAACAGCTACATTTATTTATTGCGGTCTAATTCATCAATATACTCTTCAAGACATATACCCTGTGAATATATTTCTTTTGCTGCTTCTTTTCCAACATACCGATAGTGCCAGGGTTCGTTAATCACTCCGGTTATATCCGTTTTGTCAGATGGATAACGCTTGATAAAACCATATTTGTGTGCGTTTTCAGCAAGCCATGTATAGACAGCATCACTGGAATTAATTGTTTTATCAGCATTTATATCAACAGCAATGCCAATCTGATGCTCGCTTGTTCCCGGTATTGCCACCCATTGCTCTGCAAGTCGTTTTGCCTCTGAACTGCTATGACCCTCATTTTTATATGCGTCTATTTTCTCATCCATCAGTTGCTGTTGCTTTTCTGTTGTACGATAGCCAGCGGCAACAAACAGCCCATATCCTTGCGCCCTTGCATCATCAAACATATCCTGCAAGTCCGGATAGATTCGAGAATCAACTTTTTCGCCATTAGATAGTTCGGTTAGCTCCACCTTATAATTATGGGGAATGTAGTTTTCATGATTAACAAGCAATAAATTCCAGCCATAATCATTATTTGCAGCATGATGTGTAATTCCAATTCCCTTTACAGCCAGCACATAAAGTATAATAATCAAAGCAGAGAGAAGTAGTACCCATTTTCGCATTCTCTTTTTATGTTCATGCCGTTTCACTTATTTAATCTCCGTTCTCTTATAAACACGATATAATATAGGTTGAAGGATCAGACAAACTACGGCATAAACAGGCACAATTACCGTTGCAGAGGTCATAATTTTTCCTCCAATTTCAATCAAAGCTGATTCTTTTAAGTCATTATAAATATCCAACAATTGATCCGGGAAAAAGGAACAGAAACCCGGCAGCGTAATAATTCGACTTAAAAAAGGAAACACACACAAAACAATAAAAGGTACAATAATTGCGGTAGCAGTGGAGTGACTAAATGCAGATACTAACATAGCAAGTGTAGCTGCAAATAATGTACCGATATAACCGCCTGCTACAATAAAAAGATAAGCCCTGAAAAAAGTAATATTGTAAACAGACCGCCACATATCTAATTGAAGCGGACAACCTGCGCCATCTGCACCGAGTACGCAAATGATAGTCAGCGTATAAAGCACTACAAAGACTATATAGAAAACTGAGGTAATCAGAAAACCCGCACCTACTTTTGATACAATAGCCTTGTTCCTTCCCATCTTAGCAGAAAAAAAGATGGAATCTGCTTTTGTCTGAAACTCGTCTGAAAAAATACCTGAGACCAAAAAACCAATCATCAAAGCTAACATCAAAATAAATGTTGATATGTTTTGCAGCAATGCTGCCCAACCATCCGTATATTCATAGTAAAATGGAGTGTCCAACGCTTCATATCGTTGAATCAAAAAATCCTTTTCTTTCTGCGTATAATATTCCTTACCGGAATCCAACCAATTTTTCAACGTAGAAATCCGCTTTTCATACAGCTTATTTACATCGTCCTCGGACACGCTGTCAGCGGCAAAATAATTGTAGTCTCTGTAATCGCTCCATGCGGAACTGATAACATCAAGAATACCCAAAATGCCTTGTTTCTCTGAAAATGCCTGATCCTGTTTTGCAATGTCATCAGACTGTGCTTCATCGGAATTGTTAATTCTCCTGTTTTCGGCAATCACTTTTTTCAGCACATCATCGGTAAGATAGCCTGCCCATTCGTTCCTTGCGTTTCTTAGATTCTTAGCAGCCGTAAACCCAACCGAATGATTCCCGTTTTCATCCACATATTCCACTCTGTTAATAGTCAAAATGCTGGTAATTATCGTAATCACAACCATAAGCAAAATTACAATTTTGTTCCTGGATTTAGAAAACACTTTCTTCAACTCAAAATTCAGCATTTTTATCACCTGCCTTTTCTCCGAAATAATACAAAAATACATCCTCTAAAGATGCTTCCACGCATTTTGCTTCGGGAACCGGCTTTTCTTTAGAGATAATTCTTAATTCCACGCCATCGGACTCTGCTTTCATATTTGAAATCTTATATTTTTCAGCCATAGAAGAGACCGCACTTTTTCTTACAAAACATTTCCATACATCTACCGGCATGGTACGAATGAGTTCATCCGATGTTCCGCTGCGCACTAGTTTTCCGTCTTTCATCAACCAGATTTGGTTTGCGATATATTCAATATCTGATACGATATGAGTAGACAATAGTACCAATCTTTCTTCTGACAATTCACTAATCAAATTACGAAAACGAATCCTCTCATTTGGATCAAGCCCTGCTGTCGGTTCGTCTAATACCAGGATTGCAGGATTATTTAACATTGCCTGTGCGATTCCTGCTCTACGTTTCATGCCGCCTGACAATTTTTTCATCTTTCTGTTGGTAACTTTGGAAAGACCAACTTTAGAAATTAGCTCTTTCACCCGTTTCTTAGCAACAGCAGGGCGTACTCCTTTTAGAGATGCAATGTACATCAAATAGTCCTGCACCGTAAATTCGGGGTAAAACCCAAAATCCTGTGGCAAATATCCCAGTAAATTTCGATATTCACTATCCATTTCAAAAATGTCTTTTCCATTACAGGTAATACTTCCGCTTGTAGGTTTCAGCAATGTGCAAAGCATTCGCATCATCGTTGTTTTTCCCGCTCCGTTTACCCCCAGCAGCCCATATACGCCATTTGTCATAGTCATGGTCAGATGGTCTACAGCCGTAAAGTTTCCGAATTTCTTCGTTAAATCATTAAATTTCACTTCCATTTTGTAACACCTCCAAATAATGATTGCAATGATTCAATAAGCGATAGATTGCAAGAAACATATAAATAGCTGCGAATCCAATCAACAGTATCCAGACTGGAACAGCAATCTTTTCATAGATATTTTCATTTAGGACGATAAACAGCCATATAGCACTCCATAAGACGCATAAGATAATCGCAGATCCTTCGCTGAAAGAATATTTACTGCATAGCGTGCCAAAACAGATGCAGGCTGTTACACTTAACGGAAGCAAAAATTGAACCATCAGTTGAAGCAGCTCAAAATGCAGACCAACGGTTGCGGCACCGCAGAACACAGTCAATAAAAGAGTATCTGCAATGCCAAACAATAGTGTTCTTGCTGCATACACCTGTTTTAAGGAAAAATAGGAAACAGCTTCGATTTCCATAGATTTGTTTGAACTGTTTTTCCAAAATTCCGGGATAACTAAAATAACGAATAATGATGCAATTACTCCCAGACTTCTTTGGATATAAAAATCATCCTCCGCATTTTTCAAGATAAACCACAAACAAAAAAGAAGCAGAAATTGAAACAGCCACCATTTCTTTTCAATTACTTTTAACTGTGTCCATAGGAACTCATGATATGACAGTATTTTTTTCTCTTCCGCAGCATAGAAAGCTTCCAATGATTTCTTTACCGTCAATCTGATTTTCTGTTCATCAGAAATGACTGTATTATCGCTCTTATTCTCATTAGATTGCTTATTTGCGTTCATAAAATCAATCCTCCTTCAACAAATTCTTTAATAACAACCTCGCCCTTTGGATTCGATATTTCACAAGCGGTAATCCAACTTGCAGAAGCTCTGCTATTTCAGATAATTTCAAATCTCTAAAATAGTGGAAAATAATGACCTCCTGCAATTCATCAGGCAATTTTTTCAAAGCATCTTCGATTGCAATTTTATCAAAGATACCATCCAATTCCAAAATATCAGACATATCCCCTATCTCATTTGATGCACCATCCCACAAGTCATCCCTTGCCTTTTTATAATAATCACGACAAAGATTCCCGGCTATGGTATACATATAGTTTAGGGTTTTACCCATATAATGGTAATTGGAGAGTTTTTCAAAAAAGTGTACAAAGACCTCTTGCGTAAGATCCTCGGCGTATGATGTATCGGGACAGTGGTAGCAGCAGTAAGTTAATATAGATTCATAATATTTATGAACAAAAATATCAAAAGCTGCTTCATCGCCCCGCTTCATTCTCCTTATTAGTAAAAAATCTGCGTCCACTTACACCCTCCTTTCCCATTAGTGAAATCAAATTATCTTTCTATTATGTATAACGAATCAAATAAAGAAAAAGATAGGACAAAATAAAAAAAAGTTTGGTGCTGCCTGTCAAATCTTATCAATATGATACAAAAATAAGGGGCAGACCGTTAGCCTGCACCCTGTTTTAAGTTATTTTACGGTAATTATTATTTATTGTTTTCAGTATCATCTAACAATTCTGGTGTAGTTGCATTGGTTTCTGACAAAACACTGTGTCCAAGCTGTTCTTCAAGTGCCTTGCGTGCATCCCCGGCGATTTTGCCACCTGCAATCGTAACTTCTTTTGTCTGTGAAAAACCTTCTGGCTGTCTACTTCGTGATATTTCAGTTGCAGAAACTTCGGCTAGGAGGTTGAGAGCAAGTTCCGTGTTTGTCATATTGTCACGCAGATTCTCTTTCTTTAATCCCTTTAATTTTTTATATTCCTGAACGGATTTCCCAGACCATGCGATGGTAAGAATATTGGTAAGTGTTGCGAATTCTTTTGATTCCTTTATACCTGCATTTTGCCATTCATCTGTCAATTCTTTTCTAATCTCAATGGTTCTGAGACGTTGTGAAATCCATTTATCTGAATACCCTTTTGCTTTATATGTAGCAACCGCACGTTCCATTGCTTTCTCTGGATCAGCAATTTCTTCCAATCTTTCTGCACCGACTTTTGCCAGCCATGTTTTAAATGGCTCAGCTTTTGGTGAAGGAATTGACTGAATGATTCTAAGAATTCCTTCTGTGTTGGCGGCCTGTGTTTTTCGCATCTTCCCATCAGGTGCTAACATTTGAAGTGGGGTACAAATTGTACCCCACTTGGATTCAAGTGCTTTGTCACGGGCACGCATCTTCTTGATATATTGTTTGGGGTCAGAACTATCAGTCAGTACCTGTACGACATCAACAATCGAAAGATACCATTCTTCTTCGCCGGAGTGCCAAACTTTTCGGATACTGTGGTCATTAAAAAATTCCAAATCTTCATCCACCATGTTTTTTTTGTCTATGGAAATGGCATTTGTTTTTCCTTCTTTGTCATCATAAATATATACTATCATTATGTTCCTCCCTTGATATTTCTATGTTGTTTATTCCTCATCCTTTTTCGCCCGACACTTATATACATTATACTGATTTTTACATTGCGGAGAACAGAACTGCACATTGGAGCGGCTGGCTACAAATATCTTTCCACAGTGCTTGCACAGTTTCAGCGTAGAGTTTTCATCCGTTATCATAAAGGAAAACATCATCTGAATGGCGAGCATCAGGGAATGGAAATCCCAGACAATGGTGGGCTTATCTAAAAGTTCTATGTGGTAAGTCGGTGCAATGCCGCCAAAACATTCCATTCCTTTTCGGTATACATTCCGTTCTGCTTCCTCCAACGTATCATAATCCTGATAATACAGAAAGCTGGTAACAAAGGTAAAAGCCCAGTCAGAGAATACCGTGGTAATCCAGTCATAGCTTTCAGCATATTCCTTTTGAAAGCTCATAAGCACTGCTTGTGGCTTATCTTGTAAAGTCATAAATACCGCAAACATTTCCCGGCTATCTGTATTCCACGTAGATTCCCGACCTTTTTTTAGAAAAGAGATCTTGTCAAAAGGAAAGAAGTAGGCGAGGTAATCTTCCGTAGAAAGCGTTTCCTGTTTGATGAAATGATTCTTGGGAAGATACACCGCATCATAGGTGATAAATTCCGGTGTGGTCGGAAGTGCGGTCATCAGTCCAAGAAGTCCAAAATGTTCTGCAAAGCTCTGAATCCTCTGTTTCAATTCTTCCATAGAAGCTTTTTTCTGCATAACATCAAGACCAATTCCAAGAGCGGTCAGTACCAGCTCCTTATACTCCTTGATGGGATTGTAAAGTGACATTACGGCATCTTTTGCCGGAGTAAGGTACAAAACGCCGTCAGTCGATTCTTTCCATTCATATTTATCATAACGTACCCAGTGAGCACTGGTGCGTTTAAAAATGTTATCCATATTTCTGATACCTCTGTTTCGTCATAAATGTCTATTTTTATTGTGAGTAATTGCTATAAACAAAATTCGATTACATTCCAATCATATCATCTATCCATCCGTACTGCAATGTCTTTCTAAAAAGTTTCGTTCCTTCATAGTTGTTGACAGTCCGTTATCACATTTATACTGCAAAACCGGAATCAGCTTTTTGTGAATCTTCCTTAAAATGGTTGCTCTCACCTTACGGATATTCCGGTCAGACTGCTCATACATTTTCGCAAGACAGCATGTACTGTAATCCCTGATATATAAAAAATAGAAAAGTGCTTTGTGCTTTTCACTTAATTCACTTAGTATCTGTGAGATATTGCTGTCGCATACAAGCTCCTGCAATTCATAAGGACAGTCAAATATTACATCTAAAAATTCGCCCTTCATCATTTGCTGCCAGTACACACTTTGAATGGGTGCCGGAATAACAATCTCATCCGGAGACATGTTGTACTCAAACGGAACCTCGGCATCATCCCGGCAGACCTCGTGATAACGCTCACGTCTTTCACGGTTTTTATCCTCTTTGTCCCATGCGTCAATGACATCTTCAAAATCTCCCTGTGTTCTGGCAGCAGCTTCCATTCTTGCAATGGCAGCTTTTCGCAGGTCTCTTTTTAATATCAGCCGTTCGGCAACCTCAGGTTCTGCCTGTTCCAGTAAATCCTCTTCCGGGATGAAAGCATCTTCTTTAGTTTCCTCTTCCAGTGAAATCGTCCATTTATAATGCTCTTCTTTTTCTATCGTATCATCTGATTCTGGATTATCCGAATTATCAAAATAAAAATCTTCTCTGCTCTCCATATAAAAATCCTTTTTCAAAAAATCTTTTCAAAACAGTTCCGTTTTGCATCGGAATTTTCTCCTTTAGGTGAAGAAGTAATTGTTTTGATTGAAACAGATTACTCGAATTCAAGAAAGGAGAAAACGGAAAATGAAAAAAGGAACGATTCACATTGCCATTCGTGCCCCAACTGCTATGCATTTATTATAACAAACAAGTGTTCGATTATCAATTGTTTATTGAAGGAATGGAGGGTTTTTATGGAGAAGAAACAGAATGGTGAAAAGTGTACCAGTACTTTTACAAAAAGAATTGGAAACACCACCTATCGTGTCAATGTGCATTTCGCAGAAAACACAACGGATACCGTAGAGGATAAGCTGCTACACCTGATGGGTACAGTGGCGCTTACAGATGAAATTTCATCAGCTACTGATGAAGCAGAAGCAGTTTAAAAGGAGGAACAATCTTATGGTTAGAACACAGAGAAGTATTGAGGAACGCATTTCTGAAAAGGAAATACAGTATGAGCAGGTAATGGAAAAGGCGAAACAGTATCAGGCGCAGATGAAGCGGCTCAAACAGCAGCAAAAAGCAGAGGAACGCAAGAAACGTACTCATCTGCTGTGTCAGATTGGAGGAATCGTGGAAAAGGTACTGGATCGTCCGCTGGTGGAGGAAGATGTGATGCGTCTTTTGAATTTCCTAAATCAGCAGGAACGAAATGGAAAATATTTTACCAGAGCAATGGAAAAATGCCCGGATACGGGCAGTGAAATGGAAGGTGCCAAGAATGAGTAATTTGGTATCTTCTTTTTATATGTTGGGAGTTGCAGAGGCAGAAATGCTTTTGCAATTCCCTTTTCTCGTAAGAGAGAAGGGCGCACTTATAGACAGGCAGAGCCTGTCTGATATAAGTTTGCCACAGGTGGCAACCGGTCTGCGCTTTGCTTGCCGGGCTCGTTCCGTCGGCGGGGCTTTCAGCCAGACCAAGTTGTGTACTTGGATGACAGCAACTTGTGCAGTTGCATCGCACTCTTCGCAGAGAGCGGTCTTGCAGACGGCTATTTGCCGGATACGGCAAAATGGTAAAGCAAAAACCGCCTATGCGGTTTTTCAATATCATACGGGGAGGTGGTACGATGGCAATTTTTCATCTTTCCATTAAGATAGTCAGCCGAAGCTCTGGAAAAGGTGCAGTTGCCGCAGCTGCTTACCGGGCAGGTGTCAAATTGGAAGAAAAGGAAACCGGATATACGCACGATTACACGAGGAAAAGAGGTGTAATCTATTCGGAGATTTTTCTCCCAGCCAATGCACCACAGGAATATCAGAACCGGGAAATTCTCTGGAACGAGGTGCAGAAAGTGGAAAAGAAATCGGATGCCCAGCTTGCAAGGGAAATTGAAGTGGCACTTCCGGTTGAACTTTCAAGGGAAGAACAGATTACACTTTTGCAGAATTATATTGCAGAAAATTTCACTTCCGCTGGAATGTGTGCGGATATGGCAATTCACGAAAAGCATGTGGATGGGAAAACAGTTTTGCACCAAAATCCCCACGCCCATATCCTGTTGACCACCAGAGGATTCAAGGAAGACGGAAGCTGGGCTCCAAAGGAAAAGAAAACTTATGCGCTTGATGAAAACGGAGAACGGATTCCACTGATGGATGAGAATACTGGTTTGCAGAAACTCGGAAAGCGGAATGAGAAGTTATGGAAACGTGTTACGGTTCTGTCCAATGACTGGAATAGTCAGTCCAATGCTGAAAAGTGGCGCAGTTCCTGGGCGGATATGTGCAACCAGTATCTTGCACCGGAGAATCAGATAGACCACAGGAGCTTTAAACGACAGGGCATTGAACGGATTCCCACGATTCACGAGGGATACGCAGCCAGACAGATGGAGCGGAGGGGGCTTGCTTCGGAACGGATGGAACTTAACCGTGAAATAAAGCGGCTGAACCAAATCATTTCCAAACTGAAAGATACTGTTTTGGGAATAGGGAAAAGGCTGATGGAACTAAAGGACAATTTAATGAAAGTGAGGATGCACTATGGAGAAAGAAATATTGCAAAACGAACTTCCAATACTGGAAGAGATGCTCGCACTTATGACAGAGCAGCAGGAACTGATACTGGAGATTACGGAGGAGCTGCAGGCGGCGAATCAGGACTTGGCACAGGAAGAGAAAGTAATCAGGGAAAAGGACAGACAGATCAATTCGTTGCAGTCATTGGTGCAGCAATTGAACGACGAAAACGAACAATTGACGAAGCTTTAGAGAGGAGAAAAGAGATTTATGAACGATTTGAGAGGTTACAGAGACTCAGATCTGCTGGCAATGCTGGAACAGATGGAGCAAATGCAGGCGGAACTTACGGAAAAGACCCAGACCATACAAGCATTAGAGAGCGAACTACAGCAGCTTCCGACCTTATCCGAATGGCAGAACGTGCAGGTGCTGATGCAAGAGCAAACGACGCAGCTTCAGGAGCAGTCATTAAAGATTCGCAGACAGGCAGAGCATATCGTGAAGCAGAACGAGAGCGACAGGATTCTGAAAGACAACGAAAGATTAAGGCTCGAAAACGAGGAATTGACCGATAAGGCAGATGCTGCTTTGCATAAGCAGAAACAGGCAGAACAGGATGCAGCTTATGCAAGAAGCCATATGAAGATTAAGGAAGTGGAGGTTGAGAGAAAAGTGCTGTATGAAAAGTGCAAAAACTGTAAACAGTCGTTGCTTGACAAGGCGATTGTTTCCTACCGTAACCGAAAAGAGTATTTGGAAAATTATTTGTTTCTTTTTATGATGCTTTGCACAACAACTATGATACTGACGGCTTTTCAGCAGGAGGCATTTTGGAAAGATACCGTGGATTTCTTTACCACTTTCTTGAATGGCTGTGGAAAAGTGCTGGTAATGATAGTTGACGCAGAATGTGGACTTGCACAACTGCTCGCCGACATGATTAGTCAGCCGATATGGGGCAATGTAGTATACTGGATTGCATTGACACTGTTCCTCATCTCAACTGGAATCCTGCTCTTTTTTATCTGTCATATGGCGTGGGATAAGAATAGAAAAAAGATACGGTCAGGAATCAATATGTGGACTGTATCCATTGCAATTCTGCTGTTGATGGTGGTTGTATATCTTGGAGATTATATCCGAATGATTTTACCGATTAACCTATTCCTGCTATGGTTGATAGGTGTTGGGGTATTGCTTGCGATTGGTATATATGTGGCTGAATGTAGTAAATATCACTATTAAGGAAGTACAGCCCGTCACGTTGATGTGATGGGCTGTATATTTCAGATTTGAAATTCTGTTTCACCTATAGAATGAGGAGATACATTTAGGCAAATATTTAGATTACCTGTCTGTTTGTGTAAAAAGACTCTATTGCCCGTGCAAAGAAATCAGAAGCCCCTTCACCGTATTTTTCGTCTATCATTGGTCTGATTTTTTCATTGCGGTAATATTGCGCCTGTGCCATCATAAAGCCTTTTTCTTCTTTTATCTGGGAAAACTGTTTCATAACAAAGCCATATTCTCCGACAAGCTCTTTTACTTCAAAAGAATCTATGTCACAATTCTGTTTTGCAATCAGTTTTTGCAAAATCGCTTCTATCCGTTTGTTATAGCTTTCTGCAACTTCTTTGCTGACGGGAGTTCGGGCAACAGACAGAAACTTGTCCTTTCCACCGTACCATTCAACTACCTTTGCATAGCCTTTCTGCATTTCTTCCGAAGATACGACTTCCATATAATGCTTTTTCCATTGTTCAATGCTACCAAATTCTTTAATTGCAATATTTCTCATATTCTCCGGCATATACTCAAGCATGGTTTGGAACATTTCTTCTACTTCTGTTTTGGTAAAAATTGTAAAATCCATTTTGTTCTCTCCTTTCAGAATGTCATCAATGCTGGCAATCAGACGTTCCATTCGTTCTTTCTTTGTTACCAACATTTTTCGCTGTACTTGTAAAATCTGATTTCTATCAAGAGCCGGATTGTCCAAAACAGCTTTGATTTCTTTCAAGGAGATATCAAACTCACGGAAAAATAAAATCTGTTGTAATGTTTCCAGTGCCTTATCGTCATAAAGCCGGTATCCCGCATCACTTTTTTCTGTTGGCTTTAACAACCCGATTTCATCATAATAGTGAAGCGTGCGAACGCTGATACCTGTTAAATCTGATATTTCTTTTACAGTTCTCATAGCTACTGACCTCCTGTTCTTGATAAGATAACTTTAAGCTATGACGCTCCGAGAGAGTCAATAGGTATTTTGAATTTTAGTATAACATTTTTCTGCTCTAAAGGAAAAAGGTTGTTTGATATTCAATTATAATAATTCAAGACTGTCCTCTGCATCTACCCACATCTGTAAATTTCCATCCAATGCCAATGTCGCATATTCCAGTGGCTCATCTATTGCCAGTGCATTTAAGGCGCATTGTGAACCGGGAGTTGTCCGTAAGCCATCTTCTGCAACATTGCAGTCAATTCTTAAAGTATATCCATTGAATGTTGTTACATCAATACTGTTATGATACATATCGTATTCCGCATAAATTAATCTCATTTTTATCTGTCCTTTCCGTTGAAAATTATCTAATACATCATTTTATCCATAGATACCCGAATTTTGTATAGTTCTTATTTTATCCCTCAGAAAGTCAAACTCATGGATATTGAAAATGACAAGGTATCCTATTACGTCATTGCCGATTTAAGCACTTGGGCAGAGAACAGCTCGGAAAGGAGCAAGCTGGAGCGTTTTGACAGCATTTCTGGAGCAATGGAAGCATTTCAGGCTTATCGTGGCAAGGATGCACAGTACAGCGATGACAAGGCAAGGACAACCTTTGGTGTCAGTGTACATGGCATTGAATTTGATGTGATCCATGTAAGGAATAACGAAAATGTCCTGTCCCTTGATTTTACCCACAGCAGTGAAGCAAAGGAAAGTAAGCATTTCATGGACGATTTGCAGATGTTGAGTGACAGTATCGGCATCGACAAGGTAAGAGTACACCGGGATATGACACCGGAGGAAGTGAAAGACTTTGTGAAGCAGCGTTTTGAACATCAGTTAAAACAGGGCGGTCTTGATGATATTTCCCTTTATATGAGCCGGTTTGATACGCTCTATGAACAAGGAAAGATGGAAAAGTTAATGCCTACTGCAAACCAAAAGCACATCGAAGAAAATGTACCGATTACGGAGTGGGACAATCCGTATTTTGAGGTAAAGGAGCCGGAGCAGATGGCATTTTCCATAAAAGATAAATTTGTCTGCATACAGACCTGTACGGAGGGCTATGATTATTCTGTTTTTGATGCGGATTACAGGCTGATTGACGGTGGTGTGTATGACAATCCTGACATTTCCATTCATGCGGCATTAAAGGACGTGCTGGAGGACTTTGGACTGTCAGAACAGGATAAGCGTATTCCGGTGGACTATGAGGAGCTTATGGAGAAAACAGAAGCGGTGGAGCGTGAGCAGTTAAATGAGCGTATACGGGCAGAAGCACCGGAAGCAGACAGTGTTGTTGCTGATTTCAAGGCAAAGACAGAGCAATTATTTAACGGGATCAACGGACAGACACAGGACGAAATAGAGCAGACGGTATGGGCATATCTGCAATCCAAGATTGACGAGTATGAGATAGATGTTGAGCTTGTGGATGTGGTGGTGTCCGGAAGCAGATGCAGAGGTCTGGAAAAAGCAGACTCCGATCTGGATGTGGTTGTGGAGTATAAGGGCAGGGAGCATGAAGATACTCTGTTCAATGCCTTTAATGAGGACGGTCTTATGATCGGCGGCATAAAGGTTGACATCAATCCTATCACAGAGGGCAAGACCGGAACACTTGCAACTTATCTTCCGGGAGTGGAGAGTTATCTTGCAGAGAAACAGGCAATGCAGAAAGCACCTGCTGTGGAAGTTATACCGGAGAAAACCGTTACCTTAACGGTTGCAGAGTGCGGCGAATTTCACAGTCTGGGAGAGTTCCATGAGAATATCGCAAGCGTGGAGGAAGCAATCGCTGTGTGGAAAAGCATACCACCGGAGCGCATGAACGGGATTCCGAGCATCAGCATTAACATACACACTGAGGGAACTGAGCGTTATGAGGACGTGGAAATGGATATTCTCTCCGGCAAGGTCATTGATCTGGAGGTCTTGGATTATGTACCGGACATAACAGACGATCCGAAAGCAATCGAGGTTATAGAGGAGCTGATTGACAAGTTGCCGGACATTGAGGTGCGTGGTTCACTGGAGAAGTGGCAGGCGGCTATCCTTGCTACGGAGATAGACCAGTTTTCCTATGATTATGACACCTATCAGTATCAGGATACGGTTGAGGACAGGGAAGCACAGGTTGCCAACATCACTGAGGACATCAGAAACGGAAATACCGGGTATCTGAATGACTTTCTCAATGCGGTCATTTCTGAAGGTGTCAGAGAGGGCATTACGGACATTTTCGGACAGGGTGTGGAGATTGATAACAGCGAAGCGGTTCAGACTGCGAGAAGGGCAAAGGAGCTGCTTGACAAACTGGCAGAATACAAGCCGCTTGCAAAGGTGGAGGAGCTTACCGAACAGAATTACAACATGATCGATAATGTCTTAAACAACGGAGCCGAGAAAAAGGAACAGGAACAGACCAAAGGTAGAATTTCCATAAAGGAGAAGTTGGCAGAGAAAAAGGCAGTCATAGAGCAGAGGGACAAGGCGGAACGTACTTCACCGGAAAAGGAAACCGAGAAAAAATCACAGAGGGAGATGTAAGAAGATGAGTAAATTCACAGTAGAAGAAATCAATTTCATGTGTGTGTTTGAGACACAGGACAGGACGGATATGATTGGACAGATTAGACAGGTAATGCCGCACATAAAGGATAGCGATATGGAGGAGCTTGGAGAGCAGGTGTTAGGTAAGCTCCAGAACATGACAGATGAGGAATTTGCAGAAATTTCTCTGGAAGCGGCAGAATGAATGTGAGTCGGTACTAGCAAAATTCGACACCACATGATATAATGTTTTTCAGTCAGATTAGAGCAGTAGGGATAGTCTTGCGGTTGTCCTTTCTGGAAACAGAAAGGAGGTCGGTATGAATACTTTAGAAGTGCTTACACTTTTACTGGTTGTATTTGCAGCCTTGACATACATAGACAATAAACATAACCGCAAATAAACGGAAAGGCTATCCTCTACGCCAATAGGGGATAGCCTGTAATCCGTTTGATTTTTAAACTGATTATTTGTTTCCGATTGTGCAACCGTTGGACACACCAAAATCCTTCGGTTTCTAAGCTGATTATAAACCAGCCTTGCGGATTTTGCAAGAGGTTTAGGAAAATAGGGGTGTTTCGGCACCTCTATTTTTTTACCTATTTACAGGTTCGGAGTATCTTTTTTCGTTTGTTGTTCCTGTGCCGGATCGGGCTGTATCCGTCCGAGATACTGATTGAGATTTTCCAACTTTCGATTTAGCTCACGCACTTCCTTTTCACAATCTTTATAGGTGGAAGTCAGTTCGCTTTTCTGCTTCATCAGTTCCTGATACTCTGCTTTTAGCTTATCGACATTCAAGCCCTTTAAGTTTATGCCCGCCTGTTCAAGCATACGTCTGGCGCCGCCATAAAGAATGATCTGGCTTTCGTATCTGCGGAAATATGCGTCAGGGTTCTTGGCTTTTTTGTAGCCGATATGATAGGAGCGGTTGTCTTTGTACTGCTGTGCATATTTGATGATTTCCGCAAGGTCTTTGATACGGTGTTCCAGTTCCACCACGCTCTGCTTTGCAGACTTTCCGGCTTCGGTTTTTACCGCAATTTTGTGTTCCAGTTCTGCAAGCGAACCAACCTCATTATAGCTCTGTGCGGCGATCTTTAAATTCTCAATGGTAGCCCACCTTTGTAGTCCCGGACTGTTCTGAAATTTCTCGTCAGAGGTGTCAATAAGTCTGCGGGCAGAGTAGTCTTTTTTGGGGATAATTGCCTTTCGTTCCCGTTTTCTTTCAATGCGTTCCCTGATCCGTTCCTTTGTGTATTCCTTTCCTAAAGACTTCGCACTGCCACGCACAAAACGCTCTTTATCCAGAGGGCGGAATGAGATGTATTTGGCAGCTCCTTTTTCAAAAGTTTCCCCTTTGATTTCATAACCTTTGGCTCTCATCAGAAGCAGAAATTCTTCGTAAGTGGAAGCCGACTTGATGCAGAAATTGATGTCCTTTCTGATCTGCGTTTTCCATGCAGAACCGTTCTGCTCGGACTGCCATTCTTTGTATTTTCTGCCACGCTGTGCCCCCGGAATGATGATGGAAAGATTGTGTTCCTTACACAGTTCATCACTCAGTTTCCGGATGTGGTAATAGGACTGTTTGCAGTCGTGATATTTGTTATGTTCGATGTTATCAGCGGCGCAAAAAATGATGTGATTATGGACGTGTCCTTTATCAATATGGGTGGTAACAACATACGAATATTTTCCCTCTAAAAGTTTATCTGCAAGCTCCTTTCCAATGCGGTGCGCTTCTTCAAAACAAACCTCTCCCGGAGCAAAAGCTTGTATCAGATGATAGGCTTTGTTAGGACTGTTTTCCCGGCAGTGGTCGAGGGTATATTTGAAGTCATAAGCTGCGGTTTCTGGAGAACAGGCATAAGAGGAAACAAACATTTTTTCATCGGTCTTTTCGGGGTTGCAGATGTAGTCTATCGCTTTATCAACGGTTGCTTTGATAGCATGGATTTTTGTGTACGCCATACTTCATTCATCAACTCCTTTACTTCGTCCATATCTTCCTTATAAATGTTTCCGGTGCTGTTTACCCGCTTGGCAATCTGGTTCAGATTTGAGCTGATCCGTCCAAGCTCCGTATTGTAATTTCTAAGATAACTGTAATCCACGTCATAGACATAGCCATACAAAATGAGCTTGCGTAAGAAAGCGGACTTGCTTTTCATGCCTGATACTCTGAACTTCTCGTCCAGGATATACTGCTCCTCATCATCGAGATAAAATTGCACCGGATTGGTGCGTTTTCTGTTTGCCATTTCTTTAACTCCTTTCTGGTTTTGGGTACAAAAAAACTGCTGTAAAATGTTCGATGTTTTACAACAGTTTGTTTCAAAGTGTATTCGATTTTTGGATAAAGTTATCCAAGAAAAATTGTAGCAAAATTGCAGAAGAAGGTCAATGATTTTGCTGTGAAAAGTGGCTCAAAAAATATAAGAGGGTTAGGGATACTTCCCTATGGAAATTTACGGGATATGCCTGTGGCATAAACGTAAATTTCAGCCCATGTGTCATGACATGGGCAGTGCTTGCTAAGGTTGTTTTTGGCACTCCCGGAGGGTGTGCCGGATGTTTTAAAATGTATAAAACTATAGAATCGTGATACATTTACATTACGTTTACATAGTTGCCCTAACTCACACGGCCCTAACTCACAATTCATATCTTGCTATTGTTCGGCTATCCGAGTATAATCATGCTGAAACCATAAGAGAAGGGATAGATGAAGCTATGGAATATATGTCTGCACCGCAGGCAGCGGAAAAATGGGGCATTTCAGAAAGGC